>NZ_PQCE01000067.1:0-388 GCF_002964725.1 Pseudoalteromonas sp. T1lg76 | reverse complement strand
CTTTCCTCCTTACTGAAAGTGCTTTACAACCCGAAGGCCTTCTTCACACACGCGGCATGGCTGCATCAGGCTTGCGCCCATTGTGCAATATTCCCCACTGCTGCCTCCCGTAGGAGTCTGGACCGTGTCTCAGTTCCAGTGTGGCTGATCATCCTCTCAAACCAGCTAGGGATCGTTGCCTTGGTTATTGCACAATGGGCGCAAGCCTGATGCAGCCATGCCGCGTGTGTGAAGAAGGCCTTCGGGTTGTAAAGCACTTTCAGTAAGGAGGAAAGCTTAGTCGCTAATATCGGCTAGGTGTGACGTTACTTACAGAAGAAGCACCGGCTAACTCCGTGCCAGCAGCCGCGGTAATACGGAGGGTGCGAGCGTTAATCGGAATTACTGG
>NZ_PQCE01000066.1:0-205 GCF_002964725.1 Pseudoalteromonas sp. T1lg76 | reverse complement strand
CCTGACCCCATGCCGAACTCAGTAGTGAAACGAAACAGCGTCGATGATAGTGTGGCATTTGCCATGTGAAAGTAGAACATCGTCAGGGCCTTATTAAACGAAGAACCCAGCCTAGTGCTGGGTTTTTTCGTTTTAAAGACGTGATGTTCTACTTGAACAGGTGACAAAAATGTCGGGAACATTTTTGAACGCCGAAGGCGGCCCG
>NZ_PQCE01000065.1:0-272 GCF_002964725.1 Pseudoalteromonas sp. T1lg76 | reverse complement strand
TGCTGGGTTTTTTCGTTTTAAAGACGTGATGTTCTACTTGAACAGGTGACAAAAATGTCGGGAACATTTTTGAACGCCGAAGGCGGCCCGAAGGGCGGAGGGCAGGATAGCCCGGAGTAAAGTAGTCGCTACTTCGTAGCGAACCAGGGCCTTATTTAAAGAAACCCGTTGCAGCAATGCAACGGGTTTTTTGCGTTTGTAGGTCGGTCTTTTAGGCCGACAATGCGGCATGGATCTGCACCTTGTCGGGGTAAACCCCGACCTACAACAGC
>NZ_PQCE01000008.1:0-86912 GCF_002964725.1 Pseudoalteromonas sp. T1lg76 | reverse complement strand
TAGCGGGCTAAATATCGTGCTAACCGCGTTGGAATTTTTCTTTGTAGCATAACTACATAAGAAAAACTCCGCCTTGTTATCACATCATTTATCCAACGCTATATATGATCACATACTTAACAGAATTGGTATAAAGATGCGCTGCGCTGGCTAGTTGCCTTTGTTGTTCTTGTTTTGTGAACAAAAACTGTAATTTTTCATCACAAAATCGTTATTTTCGGTTAACACACAAAAATACAGGATTGGCGGTCTATGTGTATGCCGACAAATTCGTAAACTATCTTCGGGCTAAAACAACAAAAGGCATCATCAATGAACCACAGTAAGCACTCGGGCAAGGCACTGTTTCCCGTTTTTATTATTATCTTTTTAGGGCTGTGCGTTTATTTGTACCTACCTAATGGCCAATCGCAACAAAATACCATGCAAATGCAAGCAACCAAGGTGCAGGTGCATACCGTCGAGCAACAACAGCGCGCCGTTAGCGTTGATGGCATCGGCAGCAGCCGTGCCAACCAGGCTATTTTTATTAAAAGCGCCCAGAGCGACTATGTGGATGATATCTACTTTGACGATGGCGATCTGGTTAAGGCAGAGCAACTGCTGGTGCAACTACGCGACACCGAAGAAAAGCTCAGAGTAAAAGAATTAGAAGCTAATCTCTCCGAGGTAGAACGCCAATTAAACCGCCTCACCGAGCTGGCCCGCTCGCAAGCGGCCGCCAAGTCTTTACTGGAAGAGCAAAGAGCCAAATTTGAAGCCACTCAGGCGCAACTTGAAGCCGCGAAAACCAAGCTGGCAGAAATGCAGGTTCGCGCTCCTTTTGCCGGCACCCTGGGCAAACGCATGATTTCTAAAGGCGCCTTTGTCTCCAATAGCACGGAAATTACCACCTTGGATGACCTCAGCGTGATCAAGGTCGACTTTAATGTGCCGGAAAAATACCTGGCGCAACTGCGTGTCGGCATGTCGGTGAGCGCCCGCAGCGACGCCTACCCGGCGCGCACCTTTAACGGCAAGGTCACCCATGTGAGCTCGCGTGTCGATATGAACACCCGCAGCGTACCCATTAGTGCCAGTTTTACCAATAACGAAGCCCTGCTACGTCCGGGCATGTTACTCAATACGACCCTGGAGCTTAAAACCTACGAGGCCCTGCTGGTGCCGGAAAAAGCCATTATCCCGCGTCAGAACAAGCATTTTGTCTTCCAGGTGGTCGATGGCATAGCCCAAGAGGTGGAAGTGAAGGTAGATAAACGCTACGACGGCTGGGTTGGCATCAGCTCCGGTCTGCAAGCGGGCGCCCAGGTAGTGACCGAAGGCGTGATTAAAATTCGTTCCGGCTCGCCTGTGAATGCACAGGAGAGTGAACAGTGAAGATCACAGATACCGCGGTAAAACGCCCCGTCTTCGCCATAGTTATCAACCTGCTGTTGCTTACCTTTGGTTTAGTGGCCTTCTCGCTGTTGCCACTGCGTGAATACCCAGACATAGAAAGCCCCATTGTCAGTGTCAGTACCAGCTACACAGGTGCTTCGTCGGAGATTATTGAAACCAAGATCACCCAGGTAATCGAAAACCGTATTTCCGGTATCGAGGGTATTAAAAGCATTACCTCGTCGAGCCGTAATGGCCGCTCCAATATCACCATAGAATTTAATATCGACCGTGATATCGATGCCGCCGCCAACGATGTGCGCGAGCGCGTTTCCCGCGCTTTAGACAGCCTGCCGGATCAGGTGCGTCCGCCGGAAGTGTCAAAATCCGATTCGGATGAAAGCCCCATCGCCTGGTTTGTGCTTAACAGCGGCACCATGGATACTCTGCAACTTTCAGACTATGCCCAGCGTTATATCGTCGACCGTCTGGCGGTGGTGGACGGCGTGTCCAATGTCCGCGTTGGTGGTCAGCGCCAGTACGCCATGAAAATCTGGCTTAACCGCCAGGCCATGGCCGCCCGAGGCATTACCGCCGCCGATATCGAGCGCGTACTGCGCGCCGAAAACGTTGAGCTTCCGGCCGGTGAAATCGAGTCGAAAGACCGCGACTTCTCGGTACGTACAGCCCGTAGTTACCTCGACCCGAAGGATTTTCGCAACCTTGTGGTGGCCCGTGGCGAAGGCGGTTATCTGGTACGCCTTAACGAAGTAGCCGATGTACAACTGGAAGCTGCGGACGAAGAAAGTATGTTCCGTGGTAACGGCCGCAATATGATAGGCCTGGGGATAGTTAAACAGGCCAAGGCCAACACCCTGACCGTGGTGGAAAACGCCCGTAAAGAGATTGAAAACATTAAGCGTAACCTGCCTCCTGGCACTACCATAGAAGACAGTTACGACTCCTCCATCTTTATCAAGGAATCGATCAACGAGGTATATCGTACCCTGGCCATTTCCATGGGTCTGGTGGTGTTAGTCATCTTCCTATTTCTTGGCAATATTCGCGCTACCCTGATCCCGGCGGTGACCGTACCTGTAGCGCTGATCGGCAGCTTTATGTTCCTGCTGGCCATGGGTTACTCCATTAACCTGCTTACCCTGTTAGCATTGGTTCTGGCCATCGGCCTGGTGGTAGATGACACCATAGTTATGCTGGAAAACATTCACCGTCGTATCGAGCTTGGTGAGCCACGCCTGCTTGCCGCCTATCGCGGTGCCCGCGAGGTGGGCTTTGCTATTGTCGCCACCACGCTCGTGCTTATAGCGGTATTTGTGCCCCTGGTCTTTATGGACGGTCGCATCGGCGCCCTGTTCACGGAATTTGCCATGGCGGTCAGTGCCGCGGTGTTTTTCTCCAGCGTAACCGCACTGACCCTCTCCCCGGCACTGTGCTCCAAGGTGCTGAAACAAAGCGCCAACTCGGGACGCTTTAGCCAATGGATGGACCGTCAGTTTGCTCGCTTAGAAAATGCCTACGAGCGCACCCTGGCCGGCAACATTCGCCGCTCCGGCATGCTCACCATTATGTTGTTACTGGCCGGCGCCGCCTGTTATGGCCTGTTCCAGAAAATTCCTTCGGAATTAACGCCTAAAGAAGACCGCGGCACCTTCTTCGTGATGATGAATGGCCCTGAAGGCGCCAGTTACGAAAACAACGCCGAAAACATGGCAAAAATTGAAGAGCGCCTGCTGCCTTATGTGGAGTCCGGCGAGCTTAACCGCGTACTGGTGCGTGTACCCGGCTGGGGCGGTCAAGGCGGCGTGGCCATTATCGGCATGGCCGACTGGGACGAGCGTAAGCGCGATACCTGGTCGGTAATGGGCGAGATCAGTGGCAAGATGCGTGAAGTGACCGATGTCCGTGCCTTTGCCATTATGCGCCGCGGCATAGGCGGTGGCGGCTCATCGCGCCCCATCGAGTTTGTACTGCAAGGCAATGATTATGACGAACTGGCCGACTGGCGCGATCGCATCATAGCCCGTGCCCAGCAAAACCCGGGGTTGGTGCGTATAGACCATGATTATAAAGAAACCTTCCCGCAATTTTTGGTGAGCATAGATAAAAATAAGGCCGCCGATTTAGGGGTTTCGGTGTCGGATATAGGCCGCACCCTGGAAACCATGCTCGGCCAGCGCCGTGTTACCACCTTTATCGACCGAGGTGAAGAGTACGACGTGATCTTAAAGGGTGAGAAACAAGACTTTGCCAGCCCACAGGACGTGTCGAACATCTATGTCAATTCCCGCTCCGGTGAACTGGTGCCCTTGGATAGTTTAATCACGGTATCCGAAGAGGCCACCGCTTCACAGCTTAACCGCTATAACCGCATGCGTGCCATTACCCTAAGTGCCAACCTGGCCGATGGCTACACCCTGGAAGAAGCGCTGAACTTCCTTAACCAGGTGGCGATGGAAGAAAACGACATAGATGGCGCCATCGACTACAAGGGCGAATCGCAACTCTTCTACGAAGGCGCCTCGGCCATGGTGTATGTCTTTGTTCTGGCGCTGACGGTTACCTTCCTGGTGTTAGCGGCGCAGTTTGAAAGCTTTGTGCACCCCTTTGTGATCATGCTGACCGTGCCTTTGGGCATAGCCGGCTCGCTGTTTGGACTGTATGTCACAGGGCTCACCCTGAATATCTACAGCCAGATAGGGATAGTTATGCTGATTGGTCTGAGCGCGAAGAACGGTATCCTGATAGTGGAATTCGCCAACCAGTTGCGCGATAAGGGCATGGAGTTTAGTGCCGCCTTGTTGCAAGCCTCCAAGCAACGCTTGCGCCCTATTATTATGACCTCACTGACCACGGTCATGAGCTCAGTCCCTCTGGTACTGGCCAGTGGTCCAGGGGCGGAGAGCCGTATGGTAATAGGTGTGGTGATCTTCACCGGTGTTACCGTGGCCACCTTGCTGACCCTGTTTGTGGTGCCCAGTGCCTATTATGCCCTGGCGCGTAAAACCCAATCGCCGGAGTTCCTGCAGCACCGCCTCAACAAGCAGGTGCAACAGCATCCGCTGCAAGAAGAGTAATCCCTAAAAAGGCAGAGCAATCTGCCTTTTTGCTATTATTAGCACCTAATCGCGCTACACTTGAACTAGGTATTGCAAACAGGACAAAACGCAATGAGTGAGCTACGCACGGCCACCTTAGGTGGTGGCTGCTTTTGGTGTATCGACGCCGCCTTTAGACGAGTCAAAGGCGTGCAAGAGGTTTCTTCCGGCTACAGCGGCGGCCATGTTGAACACCCCACCTATCATCAAATTTGTGCCGAAGACACAGGCCACGCCGAGGTGGTGCAGCTCGTCTATGACGAGCAAAAGGTTGACTACCCGACGCTATTAAAGATGTTTTTCGCCCTGCACGACCCCACCACCTTAAACCGTCAGGGCAATGATATCGGCCCCCAGTATCGCAGCGTGATCTTCTATCATGGCGACCAGCAAAAACACCAGGCCGAGCTGGTTATGGAGCGTCTGCAAGAGCACCTGGACGATGCCATAGTCACCGAACTTCTTCCGGCTAAGGAGTTTTACCCTGCCGAGAGCTATCATCAGGATTACTTTAGCGCCAACCCACGACAGCCGTATTGCAATCTGCTTATTGCTCCGAAAATAGCCAAGTTTGAGAAGGAATTTGATGCATATTTGGTGTGAGGGTCTGAGGTAAGGCGCGAGCCTTACAAACCCGTTTTTTTAGGCAAAGCTTTCCCCATCACCCTCGGTGGATAGAAAAAGTTTTTTTCAGAATATAGATCTTGTCGCGTTGGCGACGACAACTTAGAGGAAATGCTTGTCCATTTCCTCTAAGAACTCCTAGGACACCCCAGCATTTGCTTTATTCTTCGCTTGTCGGTGTTGCCTACGCACCCGGCGAAACTCGGCTATCCCTGCCTCGATTCGCCTAACTTGACCATCCCAGGTCAAGTTGTACTACCAACTCCACCAAGCTCAGCACAAATGCACGGGGAATATGCTGAAGCATCGCATTTCACATTAAGTCTCGCTCAAGCTGTTAGGTGTGAAAGATAAAAGCCATTGCTAGCAAAAGGTTAAGGGATTTGTTATCAATACAAAAAATTATCGAGTAGGGAAACTTGTCTACAGTCTAACGCCAAACTTCCCTCTATTTAATGGTTAGGTTCTATGGAGGGCGTATGAATCCTGAGCTTAAAAATATTTCTGAGCATATTCTTTTCATGGGAACAGGAATCCTATCCCAAGCTCAACGAAACTCTTTGTATACCAGTCATGACTCTCGTTTGGACGAGGGGATATATGGTGTACTTCAAGCTGCGCATGCAGCCGAGCTAATCATTAAAGCAGCGATAGCTGAACAACACCCTTTGCTGATCTTCTCAAGTCTGCCCAAATCAAAAACGGGTGAGGACAGCTTTTTATCTTTAAGTAATTTGTTCGAAAGCGGAAAAACTATTCAGTATTCCGAGCTGCCTGAAAAATTATGGGCAGCTACTGGTTACCGAATTGAAAAGTTGGGCTTATTTAATAGCTTTGGCAAGCTTAGAAATTGTATCCAGCATTTTGCGACACCTGATATTGATCTGCGAACTGAAACATCGAATTTCATCTACCTTGTTATCGACCCTATTTTGGAACACTTTTGGGGGGAGTATGCAGTTGAGTACGTTGATTTAGAAAGCTATGAAGATGACGTCTTTGAGATTTTGAGAGCTCACGGATTAATTATTCGATTTCCTCAGTCCATGGCAAAATATGCAAATAGGGTGTACAAACTCCAGCAAAACATTCAAGAATAACTTCCAACGCTTTGCACTTTCAGTTCAAGGTGAGTTTCGTGTTTTAGATGCAATGGTTTGGGCTAGTAGCTGCGCAGCTAACTCCTTAACGCGGCGTTATAAACAACCAATTCCACCATTTACCTACTCAACGTACTCCTCAAAACCTACAGGTATCGCCCCTTCCCGTTTGGATTCGCGCTGGAGAAATCGGCTTTTGTTGTGGAGCGTGCTTGAGACAACGGAGCATGGATGCGAAGTTAGGTTTACCGAGGTAGGACACCTCGTTAAACCGTGTCGAAGCTAAGCGGAACGCTTAACAAAAAACCGAGTTCGCAAGCAATAGCGAATCACGGGCGCCTCGGGGTTCCAAGGGGTGGTTGGCGCAAACCACCCCTTGGTTGCCGTCGCCAACGCGACAAGATCTATCAATTGCCGCTGCAGTCAGCGGTCCGACCATATCCAGCCAAAAAGCATCTTTGTCGACGCAGAGCATCGACCTACAAACCGCATTACCTGCGGCCCAATGACAGTTGTCAGGTTGAAACCTGACCTACAGGTACCAATCTCCCCGTTTAGATTCGCGCTGTAGACATCGGCTTTTGTTGTGGAGCGTGGAGTTGATAGCGAGGCACGATGCCGAGCTAGATTTATCAGTACATGGATGTGCTGTTAAATCGCATCAAGGACTAAGCGGAGCGCTTAACAAAAAACCGAGTTCGTAAGCATTTGCGAATCACGGGCGCCTTGGGGTTCCAAGGGGTGGTTGGCGTAAACCACCCCTTGGTTGCCGTCGCCAACGCGACAAGATCTATCAGTTACCGCTACTGTCGGCGGCTCGACAAAAGATATCGGTTAGAACCGCTGTCGACGGCCCGACTCCGAAGACACTCACCCGTTACAGCGATAAACTCACCCCTGCATATACCTTGCGCTCGGCGCCGATATATTCAGAAGTAATGGCACCCGTGCTCCAGTCCGTGGCGGCAACATTGGTGACGTATTCCTTATCGGTCAGGTTTTCAATGGCAAAATCGAAGCTGATATTGTCCACCAGCTGATAACGCGCATTCACATTAAGCAAGGTGTAGCTTGGCAAATGAGTACGGTAATAGCTTACGCGATCCGAGCGGTACTGCAGCTGGGCGCCCACATACCACTTATCAAATTCCTTACCCAGACCCCAGTTAAAGGTGCGCTTGGCACGCAATACCAGGTCTTCACCTGTGTTGTCGTCCTGGGCATCCACATAGCTGAAGTTCAGCGTATGGTTAATGCCAAACCAGTCCTCAACTTCGGCGCTCAACTCAACGCCTTCAAAACTGGCTTTATTGATGTTTTCCGGGCCATTAAAGCCCCAGTCGATAAGGTTATCGAAGGTATTTTTATACACAGCCACATCGTACTGGCCGCCGGCGATATTCAGGCGCAGGCCAAGTTCGGCATTGGTCGACTCTTCCGGCTGCAAGTCTGGGTTAGCACCCCAAATTGAGCTGGCATCGTTAAAGGTCGGGGCCTTAAAGCCGGTGCCGTAGCTGGCGCGTAAGGTAGCGATATCGGCGAAAGGGACGCCAAGCGCCAGATTATAGGTCGACTCGCCACCAAACTCGCTGTGATCGTCGTTACGTACCACGGCATTGGTGCTAAAGGCGTCATGAAGATAGTAGGCCCCCACATACACACCCTTGTTGCTCTGTGTTTCGTTGACAAAACCGGACTGCGGTTGACCCTCAAGGGCGTAGGCATTGATGGAATCACCCACATCCTCATAGTAATAATCCAGACCCGAGCTGATAGTCAGGGCGTCATTTAGGGCGATATTTAGCTGATAACCCAGCTCGTCACGCTCGGTAATGTACTGATTGGCCTTATAACCCGGGTACGGGTTTTTCAGGGTGTTGAAGTTGTCATCCTTCACCAAGGCGGTTTTTAAGGTATGGGCATAACGGCCGTGGGCTTTTTGCCAGCCCAGTTGCAGATGGTAGTTTTCAAACTTACTGAAATCACTGCTGGTGCCGTCATACTCTACTTCCGCATCGCTGTATTGACCAACAAACTCCAGCTTACCTAAGGTATCAAAGTCATAACTCAAGCGAGCACCGATATTTTGGTTTTCATAACCGTCGCGATCCGGGTCCTGGCCTGTGGTCACATTGTAGCCATCGGTTTGTTCATAACCCAGGTTAATGGCGCCCTTAAAAGCACCTTGGGTCAAGGCATAGGCACCTTGAACATTCACATAGTTATCGCTGCCGCTCGATACCGACAGAGTTTTGCTGTCGCCATTGCGGGTGATGATGTTGATCACCCCGGCCAGAGCATCTGAGCCGTACCAGGCTGCACGGGCACCACGGATGATTTCCACCCGCTCTATGCTGTTAAGCGGCAGGGTTTCCAAGGCCTTGTAGCCTAGGCTTGCGGAGCCAACGCGGACACCGTCAACAACTACCAGAGAGTGACGACTGGCAGCACCGCGAATAAATAAGCTGCTGGTTTGTCCTTGACCGCCGCTGCGGACAATATCGATCCCGGCATAGTTGGAAAGCAATGCGGGCAAGTCGCGCACACCGGTACGTTCAATATCATCACGGGTGATCACATTAACGCTGGCGAGCACCTGCTCAAGCGGCTGTTCAAACTTGTTGGCCGTGACCGTGATATGTTCGATTGTCTGTGACTGAGCCGCCACAGATGCAGAAAAAAGTGCCGCCAAAGACAACGCCACAGGGGTTTTGCTATACATGTAGATCCCTTAACCCGCGCCCACCGCACAGGATTATTCTTGGTTAGATAAGCGTTATGGCCGGTCTCCGGACTGATTGGCGAGTGCCAAAATCACCGTTGCGGGGGCAGCGTAGGATTCACACCTACTTCCCGATTATCCCTGAGCTCCTTCCCACTGGGCGAAATCTGCAAGGCACCATAACAAGGCGGTGTTATTGTGCGTAGTAAGGAGGGGAAAGTCAATGGACGTCTATACATCCATTGACGAAATAATTACAAGCCTAGAATTGGGCTGTTTTAGTCGCGGAAGTTCTTGAACTGGAACGGCTGGCCTAGATCGGCTCCGCGCACGACTTGCATGGCGGCCTGAAGATCGTCGCGCTTTTTACCCGTTACGCGAACTTCTTCGCCTTGGATAGCGGCTTGCACCTTGATCTTGCTGTCTTTAATGGCTTTTACCAGCTTTTTGGCCACTTCTTTGGAGATGCCCTGCTTCATAACCACCTTACGGGTCACGTATTTACCATGCAGGTCGGCTTTTTGAATCTCAAAGCTGTTCACATCAAGACCACGCTTAGATGCTTTGCTGGCGAAAATATCAAACAGCTGCATGACTTGTTGCTCGGCTTCAGCAGTCAGTTCTATTTGCTCGTTATCAAGCTCAATTTTGGCGTCAACACCACGAAAATCAAAACGCGTTTCCAATTCACGCTTGGCATTCTCAACGGCATTTTTGGCTTCGCTCATATCAATTTCAGAGACGATATCAAATGAAGGCATGGGGCTCTCCTAAACTTAAATTTTTGTGATTATACCCTGAGATTTACAATTTTGTGCGTTAGTACACGGTGAATTCAGTTTTTAGTTTGTTATACTGCCTGCGTTTTCACCAGATTTTAAGGTAGTAATAGTGACGCGCCGTGTCTATAAGGGTTTGTTTTTAATTAGCCTTGTTGTATTTACTTTGCTGTTTACCAAAGAAGTTAAAGGCGCGGCAGTAAACCTGTTTCCGCATATTGATAAGGTCGCCCATTTTGGTATTTTCTTTATCCTCGCCTTTATTATGGATAAAGCCTTTAAAATTCCCTTTATCATCCAAGTCATTCTGCTTTGTCTCTACGGTGCCGCTATCGAATGGATGCAAGGTGTACTGCCCCATCGTCAGGCCTCTGTCGCCGACTTTATCGCCGATGCCTGCGGTGCCGCCAGCTACTTTGTTCTGCATTATATTTGGCAAACACAATGGCAAAAAAAGAACAGTTAACGCCAGTGTATATCCTAGGCCCGGGCGCTCTGGGCCTGGCCTTTGCCAAGCTTTTTAGTGAGCACCGCCCGGTCAAGCTATTGACCAAGACCCACCACCCACACCAGTATCAATATACTTATCAAGCACATAGCGAGCCCTTACAGGTGCAGTGTATCCCCTCTCCCTCAGGGGAGCAGGCGCCACAACAACAAATAGGCGAGCTGTGGCTTTTTACCAAGGCGCATCAGGTTCTTGAGGCGCTTACCCCACTGCTGCCGGCATTAAAAAATGACGCAAAAATAGTTATCAGCCATAACGGCATGAGTGATTTAAGCACACTAAATCAACTTCTGGGGCCAAATCAGTCACTGTATTTTATGCTTACGCAACAGGCGGCCTATAAGCCAGCGGCGGATAAAGTGGTGCATGTAAGCCAAGGTCTAAGCACACTTGGCGCCGCCAACAAGGCCGCTGAAAAATCTTTAGCGCGCCAGTTACCCCTGTGGCAACAGCAAATACCGAATCTGGTGGGCAGTGATAATATCCACCACGCCCGCTGGCAGAAACTGTTGGTTAATTTAGCCATTAATCCGGTGGCCACCTGGCAGCAACAACGCAATGGCGCCCTGCGTGCACCCGAGTACGCCAGCGATATTATGGCGCTGGTGCATGAAGCCATCACTGTAGCCAAGGCTCAGGGCTTGGATTTTTCGTTAGTTCAGGCGCTTAATTTGGCCTATAAGGTGATGGCGCAGACAGCGGAGAACCGCTGTTCCATGCTGCAAGACAAGCTGTTGGGAAGGGAAACGGAAATAGACGCCATGTGCGGCTATGTATATAAAACGGCGCAGCAATTAGGCTTGGCTGCGCCGGTTAATCAGCTTTATTATCAGCGTATTAAGGGCGATAGACCTTAACGGTTTTAAAGCCATTTTCATGCAGGATCAGCGCCTGCAACTGGCTCATCACGCCCTTGGCACAGTAAAGGTAATATTCCTTATCCTGTGGCAAATCGCCGAACTTAGTGGCTAGACGGAAAAACGGCAGGTGTACTACCTCAATGCCATCGAGCTCAAGTGGGTTGGCATCTTCTTCCTCAGGTGAACGAATATCGACCACCACGGCATCTGCAGGCAACTGAGATACGGACTCAGCTTCTTTCACCTCTTCCTTGGCCTGGGTTTCAATATCGCGCACGTCCATAATGGTGGCATTGGCGACAACCGTATCAAGTATCTCAAAGTCGAAGTTTTGCTCTTGTTTTTCAATCACATCAAGCTTGGCTTTAACCGTAGGCTTGCGTGAAATCACACCACAGTATTCGGGCATGGCTTCGGCCATTTCCGCAGTACCTATGGCACGGGCGATATCGATGATCTCTTGCTTATCGTGCTGAATAAGTGGACGCAGGATCAGGGTATCGGTTACACGGTCAATCACGCTCAGGTTAGCCAGGGTTTGGCTTGAAACCTGACCTATGCTTTCCCCGGTTACCAGAGCTTGAACACCCAGCTTTTCGGCGACCTGACTGCCGGCGCGCATCATCATGCGTTTAAGCACCACACCCATTTGCGAGTCTTCGATATTTTCCAAGATTTCAGCCACCACGGGCTCAAAGTCCACGGTAATAAACTTCACCTTATGGGTAGAGCTAAAACGTGACCAGATATAATGGCTGGCTTGCTTTACACCGATTTCGTGAGCCGCACCACCTAGGTTAAAGAACAGGAAGTGAGTACGGGCACCTTTGCGGATCATTTGGTAGCTGGCCACTCCCGAGTCGAAGCCGCCAGACATCAGCGACAACACGTCTTCTTGCGTTGGCAACGGGAAGCCACCCATGCCCTTGTGGGCGTGAGTTACTATGTAGGCGCGCTGGTCCTTGATTTCAATCTTAACCGTTACTTCCGGGCGACTCAGTTTTACCCTAGCCCCTTCAACGTGCTGGTTTAAGCCGCCGCCTACATATCGCTCCACATCGGTAGAGGTAAAGTCATGCTGACCCTGGCGCTTACAGCGCACGCAGAAGGTTTTACCGGCGATTTGGTCGGCAAGTAACAGCTGCGCTTGCTGATAGATATCATCCAGGGTGGTAAATTCCACCTCGGTGACCTCGTTGAATAGCACGATACCGGGAATACGACCCAAGGCGTCCGCCATCTCGGCACGCACCGCATCATCAGCGCTCAGGGATTCTACCGTGAGGTTATCCCAGTTGTTGCGTACCTTTACCTGCTCATCAATGCGACGCATCATGATCTTAATGTTGTTTTCCAAAACCTTGGTAAAACGCTTGCGAACAGACTTACTCTTGATCGCAATCTCTGGGTGCAACTTAACAATAAACTTGATCATGACTTACTCATAGCGGCTCAATATCGGCCAACGGCTAACGGGGAAAATGCCCATTTCCGCGACCCTGGATTCAAAGCGCGCGATTATAGCAAAACCACGCGCTTACGGAAATAATAGCGAAGATGTTACGCAAATGCGGCCTTGCGCCGCTAGAGGTTATCCTGACGCTGCTGATAGGTTTGCTTTAATGCCGCTAATTGTTCACGGCCGGCATCGGTCGCAAAGGCAGAAAACAGGGTAATAACCTTGAGCAGGCCCTGGTAAATGTCGCCGCGATTAAGCTCGCCACTTTGGCGTCTGGCCTTGATATAGGGCGTCCAAAAGCTCACCGTCAGTTTCAACATATGGGTCAGCTCAGCCGCATCTTCATCGGCAATGGCAATAATGCCCTTGCTGTTAAGCACCAGAACTATGTCCTTTACCTGCTCAAACAAGCGTTGTTGAAATTGAATATAGTCGGCCTTTAATTCCGCATCGCGGGCGAGAATGTCGGTCATATTGTCGTAGAAGAAATGGAAGTTCCACATCAGCTCGAACAAGGCATCAAAATAATGGGTTAACTGACTCAGGACTTCGACATCGTCTTGCAGCGGCTTGAACTGAGTGTCCAGGTGCTGACGATAAAGCACAAAAATATGCCTTAAAATATCTTCTTTATTTTTAAAGTGATAGTAAAGATTACCCGGGCTGATGCCCAAATGGGCGGCGATATGATTGGTGGTGATGGCGCGTTCACCGTGGCGATTAAACAATTCAATGCTCGCCTGAATAATGCGTTCCTTAGTACTCATGTTTACTTCTACCCAGCTTTTTATCCTTAGCAGTATAAACAATCTTGGCTTGGCTGAACAATGACTCCTTATTTGTCGCCGATTTGGGGCTGGCAACATGGGCAAAGATTGTTAAAATGCGCCCAGCACCTTAAAAGAATGAGAACGATAATGAAGGTAACCGCACTCTATCCTGGCACCTTTGATCCTTTGACCAATGGCCATTTGGATCTGATTGAACGCGCAGCAAAAATGTTTGACAGCGTGATAGTGGCAATCGCCCACAACCCGAACAAAAAACCCTGTTTTAGCCTGGATGAGAGAGTCGACCTGGCACAAAAAATCGTTGCCCATTTAGATAATGTTAAGGTAATTGGTTTTACCGGCCTGCTAGCGGATTTGGCCAAAACCCAGAACGCTAATGTGTTGGTACGGGGTATTCGCGCCGTGTCTGATTTCGAATACGAGTTTCAGCTCGCCAATATGAATCGCAGATTGAACCCCGACTTAGAAAGCGTGTTTCTTACCCCAGCAGAGGAAAATACTTTTATTTCCTCAACCCTAGTCAAGGAAGTCGCATTGCATGGCGGCAATGTATCAGAATTTGTTGCCCCCGAAGTGGCGGCGGCATTAAAGGAAAAATTATCAAAATGACCCTATCTCGCTGTGCGCTAGCTCTTAGCGCCCTGTTTTGTGCTGCCCAGGTGCAGGCAAGTCCCTGGATTGAACCCGACTCGGCGCTGCTACGCAGCTCCATTGATATGCTGGTAAATCAAGGCGTGATCAAGCGCCCCGTTAATACTTATCCGCTGATGTGGAAAGGCATTGCCGGCGATTTACAAAGCGTGTCGATACAGGATTTAACGCCGCAGGCGCAATTTGCCTATCAACATGTACAACATGCGCTTAAATACGCCCAGCAAGGCACGGTTTCCCGAGTGCGTGTCTTTACCAATTCTGAGCCGCACACAATTCAGGGCTTTGGCCCGCGCAATCAGGCTAAAAGCGGTATTGAATCCAGTGGCAGCCTGACGGGTAAAACCGCCAGCGCCAAGGTCAGCGTCACCTATCGTGACGACAGCAACGACGGCGAATATGTTAATTATGATGGCAGTTACGTCGCCGCCCTGTTGGGCAATTGGTCCGTAAGCGCCGAGAAAATTAACCACTGGTGGGGACCCGGACAGGAAAATGCCCTGGTGCTATCGAACAATGCCCAGGCCATGACAGGCGTGCGCCTGACTCGCCACGATACCAATTATTATGGCCCAAGCTGGCTGGCCTTTATCGGTCCCTGGAACTTCACCGCCCTAGCCGCTAAGCAGCAAAGTCAGGTGAGTAAAATTGATGAAGAAAAAGTCGAAGACGGCGACTTTTGGGGCTGGCGTTTAAGCGCAACTCCTATTCAAGGTCTTGAGCTTGGCCTAAGTCAAACCAAGACTGAATGGTTACACTATCCCGAGTCTATTGGCGACCAAGTTATTGATGAGCTCGCCGATGAGCAAAAGCTCAGCAGCCTAGATATTAAATACTCCACCTTGCTTGGCACACTGCCTCTGTCCATCTATGGCGAATATGCCGGTCATATCGAATCGGCTCTGATAGCCGAAGACGGTGCCCTGACCTTAGGAGCGCAAACCCATTATGGCACGGAGCAGGCACTGCTTAGCGGTTATATCGAATACACGGATACCGGCAGCGAGTGTGTGTCGCAATTACCCGAGTACAACTGTAACTATGGCAATCTGGACATAGCCCAAGGCTACCAGCATAGAGAGCAGAACCTGGGACCGGCCATAGGAGCGGACGCCGAAGCGCTGACGCTGGGCGCCACTTATCATCGTATTGGCGGCTATGGTGCGCATTTAAAGCTTGGTCGCATCGAAAAGGAGTATCTGGATACGGATATTTCTCGCCTTGAGATCGGCTATCAGCAAGGCGTATTAGGCGCTTTGGTCAATATCACCGGCCACCTATGGCGAGAGTCGAACGACCTTGACTCCGATACCCACTCAGCCGTGAGCCTGGCGCTGGAATACCGTTTTTAACAAACGGCCAGCGCGGCACAGGCCGAGAAAGTCCCGGTTAACCACCAGCACTATTATCATCAAGGCATCATTCAAATTGATGCCTAACGAATACAGAGTCCACAGCCACCAGGGTTCGTAGTTACCCGCTACGCCCAGATCTAAATACATTGCTATATGCAAAATGGCATTGAGCACCAAGCCCACAGCACAATAATATAAGGCTGGAATTTTCTCCCGCTTTCTTTGCACCACAAACAAAGCGACCAAGGTCAACAAATCGGCACTAGCCCAGAAGGGATATACGTAACTCACATCAATAACAGAAGTGATTAAATAAGAAAGGTTAATGGTCAGGCAGAGCCATAAGGGCGAGCGCGCGCGATAACTAACCTCGGAGTAACTGACAAGGTTAAACAGCAGCGCCATCATAAACCCCCAATTTACGAAGGTACTTAGTAGCTGAGCTAATTCTCCACTGGCAAAAAACATCTAATCCAGGCCTTTATTTTAATTATTATCTCGCCCTACATAGGCTTTTAGCCCCAGCCCAAACGATAAGATCTGATATCACACAACTTAAGAAGTCTAAGACTCTAGTCGCTGCATTCGAGTTGGATGCACAAATCAAAGGGTTGAGAAATATAACACCTTATTAACAGAACAACTAGAAACACCGCATCGATTATTGCGAATACCTCAAGCATAAGTGGTAGCAAGGCTATTAAATATCAATTTATAAGTTGTTGGGGGCAGGAACAGTGTCAACCGTATTGAGTATGGATTATCCCTATTAATCAAGGCATTAAATGTCGGGCTATGTCTTCGTTGCGAGAATAACTTTTAATGGGAGAGTCATTGTGATTGATTCTCGCTGATAACGAATTAGAGCAATGGTGCACTCTATTGCATCTCAAAGGTCCGAGGGTATTTATTTAGAAGTGACGATTTTTTGGCTTGAAACTTGTCTTTTCACATAGTCTTTAAGCGTAATAAAACCTAGAATATCTCGATCAACGATTAGCGCAACTATCATTAACAAGTCTGATAAGTTTATGCCTATAGAGTAAAATCCCCACAACCACCATTTTTCTCGATTGTCTAACACCACAATATCCAAATGCATCAGTAGGAGTAGGATTGAGTTAAATATCAAGCCCGCTACGGCATAGATAACTCCAGGAGAAGGCTTTGCTTTTTTAAAGAAAAACACAGGCAAGATAACAAGCAAAGTGACTAGATCGTAAATAAGCCAGGTTTTGTACACTTCTGAACCGCTAAAAACGCTATTAAAGTGATCACTCGTAAAATAAGACGAAAACATGACGATGCTAACAAAAAGAAGTTTAAAATCTTCCTTAGCCTTAAAAGCTATTAGCATTAAATTGAAAAACATAGCCATCAGAAAGCCCCAAACCACGAAGCCTCCCATAAAAATAACTAAGCTTTTCTCAAAGAACATCCGTCATCTCACTCTTAGTTCTCTTTCTTCGGTGGACCGAGAACCACATCAGCACCACAGCGCTGGATATTAGCTTCGCTTAGGATTAGCGCACTAGTTGAGCAAGTCACTGTATCAGATTGCAGTGCCTAAACGCTAGTGGTTTGCGTTGTATGCTTTTGAATTTGCTGGTGTAATTTTTTAAACTCAGATTTGAACTTGTGTGCTGGTATTAACTGATTTAGCGATTGATCTGGTGAGAGAGGAACGCGCGCCAAAACTGGCAGCGCGTTCTAGATTTTAAGCAATTAGCTTACAAGGTATCTCGCCTATGGGAACATGCTGGAGGTAGAAGTCCATGGCCACCTCATCGCAATTCGCCTTGCGCAGACAAAGTTCACAGTCTTTCATTACCTTCTCAGGTAAGCTGTCCTTACTGCTTTGCTCGAATCCAAGTTTAGCGAAGAAGTTGGGGACACGAGTTAAGACTATCACCCTTTTCAGCGCCAATTTTTTGGCTTTTACAAGCAAGTGATCCACCAGCATACGCCCCTGTCCTTTGACGCCACAATCCGGATTGACTCCCAGCGAGCGAATCTCCGCCAAGCCGGTATCATAGATATAAAGCGAAGCACAGCCGGTGACCTTACCATTGACCTCGGTAACGGCAAATTCATTGATCGAGTGCACCATATCGCTTTTGGCACGCGGCAAATTTTCACCGACCTTGGCCCAATACTGGATCAGCTCGCTAATGGCTTCAACATCATGCAAGTTGGCGTCACGCACGGTAATAGTGTGCTGTTGCTGTGCATGCTTAATGGCATGGGCAACCTGCTGCGGCGAGGTGCCACCCAAGGCCTTACGTGCCTGCAGGCACGCATCCAGCTCAAGTACCGGATACACATCTTCTTCGATAACACTGCTCACCGCCTGGAATTGCTCAAGGGTCAGCTGTTCCAGGTTTTTACCTTCGCCTATGGCGACCTGCACCAATTGACCGACGATATGATGTCCTTCACGGAAAGGGATCCCCTTAGCAACCAGGTAGTCCGCCAGCTCGGTAGCATTGGCATGGCCGCCTTGGGCCGCTGCTCTAGTTCTCTCACCATTGACCTTAATGCCGTTGATGCAGGATTGCGCCATATGCAAACAGGCCAACCAGGTTGGCAGCGCATCAAACAAGCCTTCCTTGTCCTCTTGCATGTCCTTGTTATAGGCCAAGGGCAAAGATTTAAGTGTCATCATCATGGCACTCATGGCGCCAAAAACCCGTCCGGTTTTACCACGGATCAGCTCCAGGGCATCTGGGTTTTTCTTTTGCGGCATCAAGGACGAGCCGGACGTGACGTTATCCGCCAGCTCCACAAAGCCCGCCTCACCTGAGTTATAGAAGATCAAATCTTCAGCAAAACGCGACAGATGCAGCATGGAAATCGACGCCGTGCTTAACAGTTCAACCACAAAGTCCCTGTCCGACACTGCATCCAAACTATTGCGCGTTGCCTGAGCAAAGCCAAGATCCTGAGCCAACAACTCACGGTCGATGGCATAAGCAGTACCGGCTAAAGCACCGCTGCCCAGTGGACATTGATCCATACGCTTAACCGCATCTTGTAGACGGCTGGCATCACGCTCAAGCATTTCCACATAGGCCATACACCAGTGGCTAAAGAGCACCGGCTGGGCCCGTTGCAAATGGGTATAACCAGGCAGAACCGTTCCAAACTCCCGCTCTGCCAGGGCAAGTAGCGACTGCTTGGTGGCAATAAGGGCATCGGCAATGGTGCTCGCGGTTTGCTTACACCAGAGTCGGAAGTCGGTGGCCACCTGATCATTCCGGCTACGTCCGGTGTGCAACTTCTTACCCAGGTCGCCTACCTTATTGATCAGCGCCGCCTCAACATGCGAGTGAATATCTTCTTCGCCGCTGAGGGCAACACTATCAGGGTTTGCCTGAACCTCTTCAAGCAGTTCATACAATGCCGCCACCAAACGCTGGTGCTCGTCATCGGTTAACACGTTAACGCGGTTTAACGCCCCCGCCCATGCCACAGAGCCGATAATGTCTTGCTCCGCCATCACATAATCAAACGGCAAAGAATCGTTAAACTGTTTAAATGCTTCATCCGGACCCGATGAAAACCGTCCGCCCCAAAGTGCCATTGCCTTCTCCTACCTTACTTCTTCAACGCCGCTATTCTGCTTGATAGCGAGAACAAGCGAATAAAGCCTTCGGCGTGTGATTGGTCATATACATCATCGGCGCCAAAGGTAGCGAAATCTTCGCTGTATAGGCTGTTTGGTGATTTCTTCTGCACCGCCACAACCTGACCTTTATACATTTTCAACACCACTTCACCACTGGCAAACTCGGCAAATGCCTCGGCCGCTGCCAGAATGCTGTCTTTTAATGGCGTAAACCAACGGCCGTCATAGACCAGGTGTGCAAACTCACCGCCCAGGGTTTCTTTCCACTTACGACTGGCCTTATCCAGAACCAACTCGTCAATGGCCTGCAGCGCCGCTATCATTACTGTGCCTCCCGGAGTTTCGTAACAACCGCGCGACTTCATACCCACCAGACGGTTTTCGACGATATCGACACGGCCAACACCGTGAGGCGCCGCCAGTTCATTCAGCTTCACCAGACACTGATACGGGCTGAGTTGCTCGCCATTTACGGCAACGATCTCGCCTTTTTCAACGCTGATGCTGACCATTTCAGGCTGATCTGGTGCTTGCTCTGGTGAATTAGTCCAGGTCCATACCTGCTCGCTTGGCTGACACCAAGGGTCTTCCAACTCGCCGCCTTCATGAGAAATATGCCAGGCATTGGCGTCACGGCTGTAAATCTTGGTCGCCGATGCGGCACAAGGAATGTTGCGCTCGGCCAGGTAATCAAGCAGGGATTCGCGGCTGGAAAGATCCCACTCACGCCAAGGGGCGATCACTTTAAGATCCGGCGCCAGGGCGGCAAAACAAGACTCGAAACGCACCTGATCATTACCCTTACCGGTACAACCGTGCGACAAGGCATCGGCGCCAACCTTACGGGCTACTTCAACCTGGGCCTTGGCAATAATAGGACGAGCCATAGAGGTGCCAAGCAGATAGGTGCCTTCATAAATAGAGCCGGTTTTCAATGTTGGGTAGATATAATCGGCAACCATTTCTTCTTTAAGGTCAACGATATGGCACTCAGATGCGCCCGAGGCAATGGCCTTTTCTTCCACCCCTGCAAGCTCTTCTGCGCCCTGGCCCACATCGGCCACAAAGGCAACCACTTCACAGCCGTAGTTTTCTTTTAACCAAGGCACAATTGCCGAGGTGTCCAAACCACCCGAGTAGGCCAATACAACTTTTTTAATAGTGCTCATCTCAAGTCCTTAAAAATTTGGGTTTAATAATGTAACTAACAGGGCGTTTTGTGCATGCATGCGGTTTTCCGCCTGTTGAATAATCTTAGAATAGTCGCTGTCCATCACTTCGGAAGTAATTTCAAACTCACGATGCGCGGGCTGACAATGCAAAACCGTTTGTGCTCCGGTCATATCTAGCAGCTGTTTGTTAAGCTGATATGGCATATATTTTTCTTTTACCTGATCAAGCGGGGTGTTATCGCCCATGGAGACCCAGGTATCGGCATACAGAGCATTGGCGCCCGCAGCCGCTTCCACTCTGTCACTGACCAGGATAGAAGCGCCCTTGCTGGCGGCGATCTGCTCCGCCTGCTTCACAATTTGCGCATCCGGGCTACTGCCTTTGGGGCATACCGCGACAAAGTCGGTGCCCAGGGTGGCCGCCAGTAACATCAGTGAGTGGGTGACATTGTTGCCTTCACCTAGGTAAGCCAGCTTAAGTTGACTGACATCGCCATACACTTCCTGCAGCGTCAAAAAGTCGGCTAGTGCCTGACAAGGGTGGTAAAGGTCACACAAAGAGTTCACCACTGGCTTGGAAGAAAACTCGCTCAGCTCTTCAAGCGTTTTATGCTGGTTAACCCGAGCCACAATGGCATCGGCCCAGGTGCTGATATTCAAGGCAAAGTCTTTCACCGACTCCCGTGAACCCATGGCACCGTTTTGCTGGTCAAGATACACCGCATGGCCGCCGAGTTTGTTAATGCCAATATCAAAGCTCAGCCTTGTACGCAGGCTCTGCTTTTCAAATAAAGTGACGATAGACTTGCCAGCCAGTGCCTGAGCATAGTCCTGGGGGTGCGCCTTCATTTTTTGCGCCAGGGATAAAAGCGTTAAAATCTTTTTTTCGTCCAGCTCAAGGCCGGAAATAAAATCTTGTTTCATGGTGTTATCTACATACTAATTTGGGTGCCAACATGCTCTCCTTGGAGCAATGCAATAAGGTTTTCTGGCTTTTGCCAGCTGGAGATATACACACCACGTCGTAAATGCTGGGCAGCAAGAAGGCTGGTCTTTACTTTGACCTCCATCCCGCCCGAGATAACTCCTTGTGCTATCAGGTCTTCGATTTGTGCTTTATCTAGTTGATGCAGGGCTTGACCTTGTTGGTCCAGCACGGCTTCCACATCCGTCATAAAAATAAGTTCGGCGCCAAGTAGCTTGGCGATGGCCGCCGCTGCTTCATCGGCGTTAACGTTGTACCAGTGTCCCTCTCATCAAAACCAATAGAGCTCACTAGCGCCAAGCGTCCGGCTTCAATAAGCAGGGGTAAAATAGAGTCCGCAGTGGGGATACACTCACCGACCTGGCCCAGTGCCTTTAGCTTTTGCTCGGCATTAATACCCGCCTCAAACAGGCTCAAGCCCACTGGCTGTAACTTGTTTTTCAGCGCTGCACCCAGTAATTGCTTGTTAGCACAACCGGCCAGGGCGCCGACGATATAAGGCATTTGCTCCACCGGGCTAATACGTAAGCCCTGATGTTTGGCGGTAGCAAAACCTGCGTCTTGCAGCCAGCTGTCAACAAGAGCACCGCCGCCATGGACAACCACGAAATTCGCCTGTTGCTGCGAGCCCAAAGCCACAAAGAGCGCATCAAGCGCCGCGGGATTATTTAATACCGCACCACCGAGTTTGATTACCCAAGTTTTCTTAGTAGTCATCATGTGTTCCTCATACCAAACCGGTGTTAATGGCCAGGCCCGCATTCAGGTTCATACACTGCAGTGCTTGACCCGAGGCGCCTTTCAGTAGGTTGTCTATGGCGGCGCTGACAATCAGCTGCTGCCCTTTTACATGCCAACCAAGGTCGACATAGGGTTGATTTTCTATGCCCTTAATGGAGGCCACCTGATTGGCGCCCAACAGGCGAATTAGAGGTTCGTCGGCCAGTACCTGGTAGGCACTGCTGACATCATCCAGGGTCACACCGGCATTTAAGGTGGCGTAAATAGTGGCCAAAATGCCGCGTTTAAAATTACCCAGATGCGGCGTAAAGAGCACAGGATGCTGCAAAGACTGCTCGATTTCCGGTGTATGACGATGGTTAAACAAACCATAAGGAGCCAAAGAGACTTCACAGAAGTGGGTGCCGATAGCGGCTTTGCGCCCGGCTCCTGTTACCCCGGATACCGCATTGATGATCACCTGCTGATCGCCAGCCAGCAAGCCAGCCTGCTGCAAAGGTTTAAGGGCATTTAAACTGGCGGTAGGGTAACAACCAGCCACGGCCACCAGCCGCGCGGTCTTAAGCGCTTCGCTGTGCCATTCCGCCAGACCATACACGGCCTGCGCTAACAGCTCGGGATGTTGATGGGTGAAACCATAGAATTCTTCATACAAATGGGCATCGGCAAGACGAAAGCCACCGGATAGATCAAACACTTTCAGGCCATGGGCAAGAAACTGAGGAGCCAGATCTACACTGACTTTATGATCTGTACACAGACACACAGCGTCGGCCTGCGCAGCTATGCTGGCAATCGCATTATCGTCCATGCCTTGCAGCGGCAGATCCACTATGCCTTTGTGCTCTGGATACAGGGCACTTAGGGGCTTATGAAGATCCGCACTGCCGGCCGAAACATAACAGCCAACAAGTTCAAAGTGAGGATGTGTTGCGACTAATCTGGCTAGCTCTGCACCGCTGTAGCCACTCGCGCCAATAATTACAATATTCATTAATTACACTCAAAATCAGACAGTAAGTAACGGGCGAGACGCCCGACGAAAAAAATCGAGTACACAAGGGAGATATGTGTACTCGAACTATCGTCGTGACGTTATGCTAAAGAGGTAGTGAACCATTAAACCAAACCAATATTTATGCTTAAAATGTGAATTGATATTCACTATAAAGACATTTATATTGTTATGCAATCTTTATGAATAAATATTTGGAATTTATATGTCGAACCCAGACTTTCTGACGCGCTACCAGCAGCTTATCGCCGCCCCCTCGATAAGCTCCCTCGATCCTGCGCTTAGCCAGAGTAACCGTGGCGTTATTGAACTGCTGGCAACCTGGTGCGAGTCCCTGGGTTTTCACTGTGAAGTTATTGAACTGCAAAGCGCCCCCGGAAAATACAATCTGCTGGCCAAACGCGGCAGCGGCGCCGGTGGTTTAATGCTGGCCGGGCATACGGATACCGTGCCCTTCGACCAAGGCCGCTGGCAGCGGGATCCCTTTAAGCTTATAGCCGAAGACAACAAGCTCTATGGCTTAGGCAGTATTGATATGAAAGGTTTCTTTGCTTTTGTGCTCAATGCTATTGCCGAGCTCGATAGCAGCAAGCAACAACGCCCCTTATTGTTGTTGGCCACCGCCGATGAAGAAACCACCATGGCCGGAGCTCAAGAGGTGGCCCGTTATCCGGACCTTAAACCCGAGCGCTGTATTATCGGCGAGCCCACCGACATGGTGCCGGTATTTACTCATAAGGGGCATATGACCTCGGCGATTCGCATTGTTGGTAAAAGCGGCCACAGCTCAGATCCAGAACGCGGCATAAATGCCATTGAAGTGATGCATTTGGTGATTCAAAACCTGCTGAAGTTAAAAGAAGAGTTAAAGAATAAATATTCAGTTACCGATTTTGCTATTCCCTATCCAACCCTGAACCTGGGTCATATCCATGGTGGCGATAATGCCAATCGCATTTGTGGCTGCTGTGAATTACAACTGGATATGCGCCCACTGCCCGGGCTTAGCATCGCCGAGCTGCAGGCCATGCTGCTTGATGCTACCAAGGATATCAATGCTCGCTATCCAGGCTCTGTGGAGGTTTGGGATATGCACGAGCCCATTCCAGCCTTCGCCGGCACCAAGGACAGCGCCCTAGTAAAACTGGCAGAAAAGCTTTCGCAACAGCAGGCGGTGGCGGTTAACTACTGCACCGAAGCGCCCTTTATCCAACAGCTGGGCTGTGAAACCATAGTCATGGGGCCGGGATCTATCGAGCAGGCGCATCAGCCTAATGAATATTTGGCCATGGAGCGTATCGCCCCTTCACAGCAGATCATAAAAGAGCTTATCTATCAAAGCTGCTGGTAAACAGGCATAAAAAAAGCCCCTCTATATGAGGGGCTTTGTTATCTAATCAACAAGATTCAAAGGATTACATCAAGCCTAGCTTTTTAAGCTCAGCTTCAACCATTGTATTAGAAAGTGGCACATAACCGTCTTTCTCAACAATTGTTTGACCTGTTTGTGAAAGTACCATTTTAATAAACTCAGCTTCGATAGGCGCAAGCGGTTTATTTGGATGCTTGTTCACGTAAACGTATAGGAAACGTGATAGTGGGTACTTACCAGTAGCAACATTCTCTAGAGTTGCATCTACGAACTTGTCGCCTTTCTTCGCTAGAGGTACGGTACGAACACCAGAAGTTTTGTAACCGATACCAGAGTAACCAATCGCGTTAACTGATGATGAGATTGACTGTACTACAGAAGCAGAACCTGGTTGCTCGTTTACGTTGTTACGGAAGTCACCTTTACACAGTGCTTTTTTCTTGAAGTAACCGTAAGTACCAGATACCGAGTTACGACCGTAAAGCTGGATGTCTTTAGCAGCCCAGTCGCCCTCTAGGCCGATATCGCCCCAACGGTTAACTTCTTCTGCTGCACCACATTTACGAGTAGATGAGAAAATAGCATCTACCTGGTCGATACGTAGACCTTCAATTGGGTTGTCCTTGTGTACGAATACAGCTAGAGCATCAATCGCTACGCGGATTTCAGTAGGCTTGTAACCGTGACGCTTTTCGAAAGCTTCGATTTCTTTCGACTTCATCTTACGGCTCATAGGGCCAAAGTTCGCAGTGCCTTCAGTCAATGCCGGTGGCGCAGTAGATGAACCAGCCGCTTGGATCTGGATATTTACGTTAGGGTAAATACGCTTATATTCTTCTGCCCAGAAAGTCATCATGTTGGCTAAGGTATCAGAACCTACTGATGAAAAGTTACCAGAGATGCCGCTTGTTTTTTCATATTCTGCGATAGCTTGATCTGTGGCCATCGCTTGACCTGCAGTTAGGGCACTAACAGCAACGCCCATTGCAGCAACTAAGTTTTTAAATTTCATTGGGTTCTCCAATTTATCGTCCCATGTTTCAACTGTGACCATTGTGCAGTGACAAAATGACAGTTAGATTACTCGAAAATGACAATTTTATGACTTTGCCGAAAGTGCTGAATTTGGATTATTGGTCACTATCCAGCTCGGCGCGAAAGTAAACCAAAAACACGAGCCCTCGCCCACTGTGCTTTCTATGTGCAACTGAGAATCGTGGCGCGAAAGCACATGCTTGGTAATAGCCAGACCCAGGCCTGAACCGCCGGTTTTGCGGCTGCGAGCCTTATCAACGCGATAAAAGCGTTCGGTCAAACGATTAAGATGCTCAGGTGCTATGCCCTCGCCGTTGTCGTTAACGCTAAAGTGGGCATAACCATCCTTACGCTGCCAGCGCACGGTGATTTCACCGCCTTCCGGGGTGTAATGCACGGCATTGAAAACCAAGTTCGAAAACGCACTTCGTAATTCATCGGCGGCACCGAGAATATCGAGAGCTGCATCCACCTCAAAGATCAACTTGTGCTGTTTGTCCTGATTGAGCGACTGCGCCTCGGTATGAATAATTTCCAGCATCTGTGGTACATGCACCGGCTTATCATTGTCATGTTTACGCGCCCCTTCGATGCGGGACAAAGACAACAGCTGATTGACCAGCGAGTCCATGCGTTGACACTGCTCTATCATGGTGCCATGCGCCTTATTCCACATCGCTGGCGGCGGCATATTGTCGCTATCCATCATTTCCAGATAACCGGTTACCCCGGTCAGCGGCGTACGTAGCTCATGGGAAACGTTGGCGACAAAGTCTTTGCGCATCTGCTCAAGCTGTTTTAAACGGGTAATATCGCGCACCACCATCATGATCTGCGACTGAGCATAAGGCATCACCCGGAACTCCAGCACCTGCTCACCATTGTGGGCTATGTCCAGCTCCAGGGCTTCCTCATAGTCGCCATCGGCCATATAGCTGCTGAATTTAGGGTGGCGGATCAGGTTGTCGATGCGCTGGCCATGATCGGTAGGCCATTGCAGTCCTAATAATCGCAGCGCCAATTGGTTACACCAGCCTATGCTGAGATCTCGCTGCAGCACGATAACCGCATCGGGCACAGCTTCCGCACCTTCGCGAAAACGGCGAATTAAATCGGCCAGTTCATTGCGCTTTTTGCGATTGCGTTGCTGCAGATGGTAGATCCCTTCGAAGACCTGCTCCCAGGCCCCCTCTCCCTCGGGGGGATTAAAGCTACGCTGGTTTATCAACCAGTCGCTGAGACGATACAGTTGGCGATAATGCCATAACAAGAGGGTAAAGGCGCCGAGGAAGAGAAGCAAAAAAGGCGCGCCTACAAGCACGCCTATCAGCACCAATGGTAAAAAATACATAAACAAACGCTTGGTTAAGGTTCGTTTATTAACTACTCGATACATAAAATATCTCTGCTTTATGCCTGGCTAGGCATAAACCCACTCATCCATGAAAGTAATTGATGGCAGGCTAAACCTTACTTGAAAAACGATAACCGGCGCCACGTACGGTCTGTACTAAACGATCATGACCCTTAGGTGAGATGGCTTTACGTAAGCGACGAATATGCACATCCACTGTTCTGTCTTCCACATACACGTTTGTGCCCCACACATGATCCAGTAACTGTTCGCGACTGTACACGCGCTCAGGATGGGTCATAAAGAAGTGCAATAAACGGAACTCGGTAGGACCCATATCCAATTCACTGCCCTGCGAGGTAACGCGGTGTGAAATAGGATCCAGACGTAGGCCATGTACCTCAATGGCCTCTTCCAAAGAAGTAGGCGCCACGCGGCGGATCACGGCTTTAATACGTGCCATTAACTCTTTTGGTGAGAACGGCTTGGTTACATAATCGTCGGCACCAACCTCAAGACCACGAACCTTGTCTTCTTCTTCACCACGAGCGGTCAGCATTATAATGGGGATCTGACGGGTATGCTCATTTTGCTTAAACTTTTTGGCAATTTGAATACCACTGCCACCGGGAAGCATCCAATCCAGTAGCACCATATCTGGGTAAGGCTCAACCATGGCCGCTATCGCAGAGTCGTAATCTTCAGCTTCGATAGCCTGAAAACCATTCTGTTCTAATACAAACACCAGCATCTCGCGGATGGGTGCTTCATCATCAACAACAAGAACTTTACGTGACATTCCATTTATCTCTAATCAGTTTTATTGGACTGATGTCATTATTATGACTTTTTGTGACAGTTTTATGAAAGACTACACCCATAACGGGGATCTCGCAAAAATCCTTTTGATCCGCAGGGATCAGCGTTTTACTAAGCGACCTTGGCAGGATCAGATTTGTACTAAGCAGGCCATGAGGGATCAATATTTTACTAATTGATCCCGGCCGGGATCAGTTTTATACCAAGTATGGCTAAGCCCTCTTCAACTAACCGACTGATAATTGTTCACTTCTTAATCAGGGTTTGCGGCCCTTAGCGGGCAATAGGTAAGATATTGATCCGAAAACATCGTTGGGTTGATAAAAACCTGATCCCAAAGATCGATTCTTGATAAAAGACTGATCCAAAAAAGCCCCGTGAAATACGAGGCTTTTTATCGGGCTAAGTCGCTAAAATTATTTAATTTTAGGGCTTAACTCACCGCTTAGGTAACGCAGGTGCATGTCATCAAGCGAGATAGGCTTGATCTTGCTTGCCTGACCGGCAGTACCGAAGGCTTCATAACGCGCTACACAGATCTCTGTCATCGCCTTAGTTGCTTCAGCAAGGAACTTACGAGGATCGAAGTTCGCAGGGTTCTGCGCCAGGTGACGACGAACGGCACCGGTTGACGCCAAACGTAGATCCGTGTCGATGTTTACCTTACGTACACCGTGCTTGATACCTTCAACGATCTGCTCTACCGGCACACCGTAAGTTTCAGGGATTTCACCGCCGAACTCGTTGATCACAGCTAGCCACTCTTGTGGTACCGATGACGAACCGTGCATTACCAGGTGCGTATCAGGAATACGGCTGTGGATTTCTTTGATGCGATCGATAGCAAGAATATCGCCCGTTGGTGGACGAGTAAACTTGTAGGCACCGTGCGAAGTACCACAGGCGATTGCCAGGGCATCAACACCGGTTTTAGCAACGAAGTCCGCCGCTTCTTCTGGGTCTGTAAGTAGCTGATCGTGAGATAGTTTACCTACCGCACCGATACCATCTTCTTCACCCGCTTCACCGGTTTCAAGTGAACCTAGAACACCTAGCTCACCCTCAACAGAAACACCACAAGCGTGGGCCATTTCTACTGTGCGACGAGTTACGTCTACGTTGTACTCATAAGATGAAGGCGTTTTACCATCGTCAAGCAATGAGCCATCCATCATGACCGATGAGAAGCCAAGCTGGATAGAACGCTGACATACCGCCGGTGAAGTACCGTGGTCTTGGTGCATTACTACCGGGATGTGTGGCCACTCTTCGATTGCCGCCAAAATCATATGACGAATAAAAGGGGCACCTGCGTATGCACGCGCGCCGGCAGAACCTTGCACAATAACCGGGCTGTTTGTTTTGTCGGCCGCTTCCATGATGGCACGCATTTGCTCTTGGTTATTTACATTGAAGGCTGGTACGCCGTAACCAAATTCCGCCGCATGGTCGAGAAGTTGACGCATACTGATCAAAGCCATTTCGCTTATCTCCAATTTTTGATAGCACCAGACTATCGGGTTTTTTGAACGGGATGATGTTTGAATTATTTCAAACAAGAGCCTATTGGCTCCAAACACAAGGCCGGCAAAAGTGAGAGGCCGGCCTTATAGTATTTTATTGCTTTGCTCGCTCTTCTAGCATAGCAACCGCAGGTAGTTTTTTCCCTTCCAGGAACTCCAAGAAGGCACCACCACCGGTAGAGATGTATGAAATCTTATCAGCCACATGATATTTATCAATGGCAGCTAAGGTGTCACCACCACCGGCAATCGAGAAGGCATCCGACTCGGCAATCGCTTTAGCTATGCTTTGTGTGCCGTTACCAAATTGGTCAAACTCGAATACGCCAACCGGGCCATTCCATACGATAGTGCCGGCTTTAGCAATGATCTCACCAAGCTCTTTCGCCGTATCTGGGCCGATATCGAAGATCATGTCTTCGTCGGTTACTTCCTGCACGTCTTTAAGCTGGGCTACCGCCGACTCAGAGAATTCGCTACCAACAACCACATCAACAGGCACCGGAATATCGCCGCCGTTAGCACGGGCTTTCTCGGTCAGCTTTTGCGCTTCGCCGATAAGGTCCTGCTCGTATAAAGACTTACCTACCGGGTGACCGGCCGCTGCGATAAAGGTGTTAGCGATACCGCCACCGGTAACCAATTGGTCCACTACATTTGATAGTGAATCAAGCACGGTTAGCTTGGTTGATACCTTAGAGCCACCAACAATGGCAACCAAAGGACGTCTTGGGTTATCTAGGGCTTTTCCTAGCGCGTCTAGTTCCGCTGCAAGCAAAGGACCGGCACAGGCTACAGGAGCATGCATGCCGACACCATGAGTTGAAGCCTGAGCGCGGTGCGCGGTACCGAAGGCATCCATTACGTATACGTCACACAAGGCGGCTAGTTGCTTCGCCAGCGCTTCGTCGTTAGCTTTTTCGCCCGGATTAAAACGTACGTTCTCGAATACCACAACTTCGTTGTCAGCAATTTCTACGCCGTTTAGGTAATCTTTCGCTAAACGTACATCTTGTGACAGCTTGTCGTTCAGGTAATCAACCACAGGAGCCAGTGAGAATGCATCGTCATATTGACCTTCTGTAGGACGGCCTAGGTGCGACATGATCATCACCTTAGCGCCCTTATCTAACGCCAATTGAATGGTCGGCAAAGCGGCACGCAAACGCGCATCAGAACTTACCTTACCATCTTTAATAGGCACGTTTAGATCTTCACGGATCAATACGCGTTTGCCTGCTAAATCTAAATCCGCCATCTTAATGACCGACATTCTCATCTCCTTAGTTATACGTTTTATACAAAGTTAGATGCTTATTGTTGCATCCACGCAGCCGAGGTATCGAGCATTCGATGAGCGAACCCCCACTCGTTGTCACACCATACTAATAGTTTTATCAAACGTTTATGACTAACCCGTGTCTGTGTACCGTCGATGATACAAGAATGTGCATCATGATTAAAATCGACCGACACCAGAGGTTCTTCGGTATAGTCTAAAATGCCCGCAAGGCGCCCGTGTACCGCCTTGGCAATGGCCTGGTTAACATCACTGAGCGAAACATCGCTGTTGACGGTTACGCTCAGGTCCATGGCGGTCACATTAATGGTTGGCACGCGCACAGCAATGGCCTCAAAGCGGCCATGGAATTTAGGTAAAATGCGCTCTATGCCACGCGCTAATTTAGTATCCACCGGAATTATAGACTGACTTGCGGCACGGGTGCGGCGCAAATCATCATGGTAGGCATCGATGACCTGCTGATCGTGCATGGAAGCATGTATGGTGGTAATGGCGCCAGACTCGATACCAAAAGCATCGTCAAGCACCTGGATCACAGGGACAATACAGTTGGTGGTACAAGAGCCATTGGAAACAATTGTCTGCTGAGCGTTTAATTCGTGGTCGTTAATGCCAAAGACTATGGTGGCATCAACATCGGCATCGGCGGGCTGCGAAAACAGCACCTTTTTGGCGCCGGCCTGCAAATGTTTTTGCGCATCTAGGCGAGAGTGGTACACCCCGGTACACTCAAGTACGATATCAACCTCGTGCTCTTGCCAAGGCAAGGCGCTGGCATCTTGCTCACAGTACAAGGCAATGCTGTCGCCATCAACGATCAAGGCCTGCTCGCCTAGCTCCACGGGAAAGGCAAAACGCCCATGGGCGGTATCATATTTGAGTAAATGAGCTATACCTTCTGGCTTGGCTAACTCGTTGATTGCAACAATTTCAAATTCGTTGCGGCGTCCGCTCTCATATAAAGCACGTAAAATATTACGGCCGATGCGGCCAAAGCCATTAATTGCCAGCTTAATTGCCATAACTACAGACTACCGCCTTGAAAAGTTGCCTATATGCAGGTCTTAAAAGAATGGCCGCTATTGTAATAGACATGGGGCTCAAGTGTAAGGGGGGAGTATAAATAAAAACCGCCGAGCCCCCTAGGTAGGAGGCCCAAGCTTAGCATGGGTTCTAAGACAAACCACCGAACAGAGTAAGTAAGGCGATAAGGGCTAAGAAGAAGAGTACATTACGCTTAACCAAACGCATCATGCATTGGGCTTCAATGGTGCAGCCATAATGTTCTATTTCAATTTGTTCCGCGGCCAAGGCAGTTTCTGTGATCACCTGACGGTTTGACACCGAAAAATCAAGCACGTGGCGCAGCCAGCACTGAGTGCCCTTGGAAAAGTTACCTATCACCAGGTAGCCTAGGCTGGCCACCCGCGCCACCGGCCACTCAAGCCAGTAGATAATCTTGCCCAGAGCCTGATGCCAGGGTGACAATTCATGTTCGGTTTCTTCACTGAAATCGAGGAAACTGCGCACCAAAGAATAAAACAAGGCGCCCGCCGCACCTAAAAATACAAACCAAAAAATAACCGTACAATAAAAACGAAAGTTTACCCAAGCCAGGGTTTGCGCAAAGGTTTCGCCCCCTTCTTCATCTTCGGTGCGTTTTTGTCCCATTTGCAAGGCATAGAGGGTGGCGGCTTCGCCGTCATCCCGAGTCAGGGCGTTCAAATACCCTTTGTAATAGCCGCGCAGGGTGGCACAACCAAAGCAGGTCAAAACCACGGTGGTATTAATAAGCAGTTGCCACAGAACAAAGTCACTGAGATTAGCGAGCGCAAAAACCAACAGACTGGGGAGCAATAACCAGAGGATCATCCCGGCTTCTTTGCCTAGGCCGCTAAAGCGTTTTAACAGCGTCAAACTTTGCCCTTGATACCAGTGGGCATAGGTGGCGATTTGCCAGGTTTTAGAGCGCGCTCCGAGGCGTTCGGCAATAAGCGCAAAAATTATGGCGATCAGGGTCATAGTGGCAAATAAATTAACTTAGATTTCCTTTAGTCTATCGCAATTACTGGTAAATGTAAGGTCAAAAAAGTATGTCCAATCAAACGCTTCCCCCGGATCAGTTTTACGACCTGGGGCAATATCACTGTGCCCGACAATGCGCTCACGGGTGATCTCTGGGTAGCGTTCCATGATGGCCAGGGTCAGTTGCGCCAGGCTCTGATATTGAGCTTGAGTGTACTCACTGCGGTCTGTGCCTTCGAGCTCAATCCCTATGCTGAAATCGTTACAGCGCTCGCGCCCGGCAAATTGTGATAACCCGGCATGCCAGGCGCGCTCACTGAAGGGCACGTATTGGCGTACTAGGCCTTCGCGGTCAATTAAGCAATGGGCTGACACCCGAACCCCTTGCAATGAACTAAAGCTAGGATGAGCATCGCAATCGAGGCACCCGGCAAACAAATCATCGATATAAGGGGTGCCGTAGTGCCCCTCGGGCAAGGAAATGCAGTGGATCACCAGCAGTGAAACTTCCTGCTGTGGTCGCACATCGAAATGCGGGCAGGAATACTGCTGCGCGCCGGCGTAAATCCCTTGATCATTAATTGCCATAAGCTCTCCCATCACTTTGCCGTCATGGTAAAAGCCTAGGACTGATGGCGCAAGGGCACTTCGGGATAAAAGTCACATTCACCCTGAGCGTCGATAGCCACGAGTTCATGGTTGCGGTGCAATACCGCCAACCGGGGTGGCGGACAATAGGTGCGCACAAAATCCAGCTCGTAACCTAATTTTGTCAGGCTGTACACCTTGTCGACCTGCTCACCTGTCAGCCTGGCGTAATGTTGATTGAAAGTCCGTTGGCCGTGGCGGCGCTCAGTGTCCACCTGCTTTGTTGATGCCATGATATCCACCCTTTAGGTGTTATACCAATTCACTTAAATAGCTAATCATTCTAGCGGGCTAAATATCATGCTCACTGTGTTGGAGTTTTTCTATGTAGAATAACTACATAAGAAAAATTCCGCCTTGTGATCATATCATTTATCCAGCGCTATCTCTGATCACATACTTAACAGAATTGGTATTCTCCGGATCTTACAGCTTAGAGCATAAAAAAAGCACGGGCAAAAACCGTGCTTTTTTGTGACTGACAGAGCTTGCTCACAAGCTTACTCGGCGCGCTGTTCGCGCCCCAGTAGTGCCATGGCGGCCTCTTTCACGTCTTTGTTTTCATACAGCACCTTATAGATTTGCTCGGTGATCGGCATCTCTATACCACTGCGTTTAGCCAGCATATAGACTTCTTTGGTGTTTCTGTAGCCTTCAACCACCTGGCCAATCTGTTGCTGCGCCGCTTCCACGTCCAGTCCCTGCCCCAAGGCTAAGCCAAAACGGCGGTTACGCGACTGGTTATCGGTGCAGGTGAGGATCAAATCACCCAGTCCGGCCATCCCCATAAAGGTTTCTGACTTGGCGCCCAGGGCACAGCCCAGGCGACACAATTCCGCCAAACCTCGGGTGATAAGCGCGGTACGGGCATTGGCACCAAAGCCAAAACCATCTGAGATCCCGGCGCCTATGGCGATGACGTTCTTAACCGCTCCACCGAGTTGAATACCAATAAAGTCATTATTGCGATACACCCTAAATGAGCGGCCGCAATGAAGCAGACTAGATAAGCGCTCACAGAAGCTGTCGCTGGTCGCCGACACCGAAATTGCTGTCGGTAATCCCGCCGCCATTTCTTTGGCAAAGGTCGGGCCCGACAATACCGCCAGTTCCACCTTATCGCCCAGTTTTTGCGTCGCCACATCCTGTAATAAGCGCCCGGTTTCCGGCTCTAAGCCCTTGGTTGCCCACGCCACCTTGGCATCGCTGCGCAACATGGGTGCAATCGTTTCCAATAGCCCGGCAAAAGCATGGCTCGGCACCACCACCAAAATGATGTCGCTGCTTTGTACCGCTTTTTCTAGCGAGCTTTCCAGGGTCAGGGTTTCGGGAAAAGGAATATCGCCGAGGTACTGTTCGTTTTTGCGTTCGCGAGCGAGCTTTTCTACTTGCTCGGCATCGCGACCCCATAAGGTTACCGGGTGGCCGTTACGGGCGAAACAAATAGCAAGGGCGGTGCCATACGACCCCGCCCCCAGAACAGTTACAGCTGAAGGTGCTGTTGTGCTCATAACTTATGCGTCAGCTTGCTGTGCTTGCTCTGCAGCGCGTTGCTGCATGTATTGGGCAAATAGCGCGTCAAAGTTAACCGGAGCCAGGTTCAACTGCGGGAAAGTACCACGGTTAACCAGGTTAGATACGGCTTCACGAGCGTAAGGGAAAAGTACGTTCGGGCAGAAAGCACCTAGCATATGCGCCGTTTGTAACTCTTCTAGTTCACCGATAGTGAAGATACCAGCCTGTTGGATTTCGCATAGGAAAGCCGTTTCTTCGCCGATAGTCGCGGTTACTGTTAGTGCCAGCACTACTTCGTAGATGCCGTTTTCTAGCTTGTTTGAACGCGTATCTATGTCTAGTTTAACTTCCGGCTTCCACTCTTTTTGGAAAATAGCCGGCGAGTTTGGCGTCTCGAAAGACACATCTTTAGTGTAAATACGTTGAATTGAGAATTGCGCTTGTTGTTGCTCTTGTGCTGCGCCTTGATTTTGCTCTTCCATTGTCGTTCCTTTCAATCTGTTGGTGGTAACGAGCCACAGTCGCTGCGGCCCGATACCTAATAAGTTGTTATACGTTAAGTAACGCGTTTAATTCGCCACGAGCTTCGAGTGCCATCATATCGTCGCAGCCACCTATGTGCTGGTCGCCGATAAAGATTTGCGGCACGGTGTAACCACCATTGGCACGCTTGATCATTTCATCGCGTAGCTCAGGCTGAAGGCCGATATCATACTCGGTATAAGTTACACCTTTTTTATCCAGCAATGCCTTGGCACGCTGACAAAAGGGACAATAATCTTTGCTGTATAAAACTACATCGCTCATAACTTGCTCTTACTATTAATTAGCGGCCCGATACCTGAGGTAGACCGGCACTTTGCCAAGACTGCATACCACCAGAAAGGATAAAGACACTCTCAAACCCAGCTTTACCTAGGTTGTTGGCAATACCCGAGGCCGTCATACCCGTAGCGCATACCAATATAATGGGTTGGCTTTTATGCTTTTCAAGCTCTGCAAAGTCACTTTGTTTCGCTTTTTCCGCGCTTAGGTGAACAGCATTGGCAATACGCCCCGCCGTAAAATCTTTCTGGGCGCGAATATCAACCACTACAGCGTTTTCACGATTCACTAACAAGGTGAGTTGTTGTGGATTGATCTGCTTAATGGCCGAAAACTTACTTTTAAACCATCCCGAAATAAGCATAAACACGATAACCAACCAGATAATGCTTAAAATCGGATGATTACCGATAAATTCTATGTATTGTTCCATACGTTTTACTTTGTTAATTCAAACCTTGAGGGCGGCACAAGTATACACATTTGCCTTGCACTTACCAATTAGTGAGATATTTTCTACTGCGATATTGTGCAAAAAACGGTAGGATATTAACAGCACGTGCACATTACCCAGGAGATACAATGACACAGCCCAAAAAGCCGCTCGTTTTGATGATTCTAGACGGATGGGGTTATCGTGAAGAAAGCGAAAGTAACGCCATTTTAGCCGCTAACACCCCGGTTTTAGACAAACTTTGGCAACAATGCCCACATACGTTAATTTCCGGTTCCGGTATGGACGTAGGTCTTCCCGATGGGCAAATGGGTAACTCCGAAGTGGGTCATGTGAATCTCGGTGCCGGTCGCGTTGTGTACCAGGACTTTACCCGTATCACCAAGGCTATTGAAGATGGCACCTTTGCCACTAACCCTGCCCTGGTTAACGCCATTGATGCTGCCGTAAATGCAGGCAAGGCAGTACACCTAATGGGCCTGATGAGCCCAGGCGGCGTACACAGCCATGAAGACCATATTATTGCCGCCATCGAGCTTGCAGCTGAGCGCGGCGCACAAGAAATTTATGTTCATGCCTTCTTAGATGGCCGCGATACGCCGCCACGCAGCGCCGAAGCCACTTTGAAGAATATCGACGCCGCCTTTGCGCGCGTAGGTAAAGGCCGTATTGCCAGCCTGATCGGCCGCTACTATGCCATGGACCGAGACAACCGTTGGGAGCGCATCGAAAGCGCCTACGACCTGATGGTCTTGGGCGAAGCCGAATATCACGCCGCCGATGCCGTAAGCGGATTACAGGCCGCCTATGAGCGCGGTGAAAACGACGAATTCGTAAAAGCGACCGTGATTGGCGAGACCGCCGCCACCATTAATGATGGCGATGCAGTGTTGTTTATGAACTTCCGCGCCGACCGTGCCCGTCAAATGACCCGCACCTTTGTCGATGCCGACTTTAACGGTTTCAACAAAAAGAAAACGCCACAACTGGCCGCCTTTGTCATGCTTACCGAATATGCTGCGGATATCGATGCGCCTGTGGCCTTCCCGCCTGAGCCGCTTAACAATGTACTCGGTGAATGGCTGGCCAAACATAATAAAACTCAGCTGCGTATTTCCGAAACGGAAAAATATGCACACGTTACCTTCTTCTTCAGTGGTGGTCGCGAGCAGGAATTTGCAGGTGAGAGTCGCGAGCTTATTCCTTCTCCGGATGTAGCCACCTATGACTTACAACCGGAAATGAACTCTGAGCTTCTGACCGACAAGCTGGTTGAAGCCATTCACAGCGGCAAGTATGACGTGATCATCTGTAACTACCCTAATGGCGACATGGTGGGTCACTCGGGTGTATTCGAAGCGGCTGTGAAGGCCTGTGAAGCGGTTGACCATTGTATTGGCCGAGTGCTTGAAGCCCTTGAGCAAAGCGGTGGCGAAGCACTGATCACCGCCGACCATGGTAATGCCGAGCAGATGCAAAATGCACAAACCGGTCAGGCCCATACCGCCCACACCAGTGAGCCGGTGCCCTTTATCTATATCGGTCGCGATGCCGAGCCGGTAGCGGGTAAAACCTTGAGCGACGTGGCGCCGACCATGTTGCATCTACTAGGCATGGAGCAGCCTGCGGAAATGACAGGCTCGCCAATCATGCTGCTGCGTTAATCATTGCATATGTTTAGGTTTATCCACCTAGGCTCGCAAACAAGAGTGTCGCTGCTAAGCGCGGCGCTCTTGTCCTTGTGTGCCCTGCCCGCCAGCAGCAATGAAAACCGCACCAAGCAAGACTTAACCGAGGTTCAGCAGGAGATAAAGAAAAACCAGAATAACCTCTCAAGCCAGAAACAATCTCTGGGCTCGCTGCAACAGCAATTAAAAAAATCAGAGAAGGCCATTGCCAACAACGCCAAAAAGTTAAGAGAACTCGATGGCCAAATAAATACCAACCGCCAGCAACACAACGAATTACAAACGCAGGCGCAAGAATTAGAACAGCACAGAAAAACCTTAGACACAGCTTTGGCGGCGCAGCTTAAAAGCGCCTACATGGTCGGCGGTCACGATTACTCCAAGTTGTTACTCAATCAGCAAAACACCGCAAAATTAGAACGCACCATCAGTTATTACGATTACCTCAATAAGGCGCGTTTAGAACAACTTGATGAGCTTAGAGAAACCCTAGAAGAAATAGAACAAAACCAATTGGCGCTGGCGCAAAACCGCGAACAGCTTGAGCAACTGCGCAGCCAGGAAGAAGAGCAAAGGCAGCAATTATTGGCCGCCAAGACCGAGCGTCAGTCTCAGGTAAAGGCGCTGCAAGGCGAATTGAATCAACTGCAAAGCTCCATCGCTTACCTCAAAGACAACGAACAAACCCTGATCACCACCCTGGAAGAGCTTGAAGACTCCAAGGCTCGTCAGGTGGCTATGCTTGGCCTGGCCAGCAGCAAGGGCAAACTGGCCTGGCCGACACGAGGGCCGTTAAAACACCGTTTTGGCACCCGCAAACGCCCTGGCTTTAATTGGAAAGGCGTGGTGATCGATGCTAAAGAAGGCAGCAATATTAATAGCATCGAAGACGGTCAGGTGGTATTTGCCGACTGGCTTAAGGGCTTTGGCTGGGTCATGGTGGTTGACCACGGCAAAGGTTATATGAGTCTTTACGGTCACGCCCAAGCCCTGCTTAAGGAAGTGGGCGATCAGGTTTACCAAGGCGAAGCAATAGCCCTGGTTGGTCAGAGCGGCGGCCAGGTTGATCCTGGTCTATACTTCGAGATACGTCACAAAGGACGTGCCGTTAATCCAACCACTTGGTGCAGGTCCTCATAATTGAATAGCGGCTGCGCCACAAGGGGCAGCCTATGTTTGCATATAACGCACTCATTTTTAGGCACTTTTTAAACTGGTGCCTAGCCATAGCGCTAAGCATTTGCAGTGCTTCAGCAGCGGCGCAGGAAAGCCAGCTCGAAGAAGTTTTATTTCATATAAACCACTTTTATGTCGAGGAAGTGGACCGTGCCAAGCTGGATCAACATGTGCTGAGCAGCCTGCTTAGCGAGCTTGACCCCTACAGCGAATACCTGGATGAGCAGGAATTAAAACGCCTGTTTGATGTTACCAATGGCGAATATAAGGGCCTGGGGATCGAGGTCGAAAAACGCCAGGATCATGTGGTCATCGTCTCGGCACTGCCCAATTCTCCGGCTCAGGCTGCCGGCTTGTTAGGCGGTGATATTTTATTGGCTATCAACAATGTCGCTGTGATAGATAAGTCCCTGGAAGATGTCTCCAAGCTGATCAACAGCCGCGAAAATGGTGAAGTGACTTTGGCCATTGCCCGTGCCGGCCATTCACAACGACTCGATTTTCACCTCACCCGCCAACCCATACATATAGAAAGCGTTAACAGCGAGCTGCAAGCCAATCGCACCGGATACCTGCGCATCAACAGCTTTAATAACCACAGTTTTCATGATGTCGCCCGCCATATTACCAAGATGCAGCAGCAAAGCGGCACGGCACTCAAAGGCCTGCTCATTGATTTGCGCGATAATCCGGGCGGCACCTTCGACAGTGCCATCAATATTGCCGACCTGTTTCTCTCCACCGGCACCATAGTCTCGACCCGAGGACGCTTTATCGAAGCCAATCAAAGGTTTGATGCCCAGCCGGGGGATATCTTAGAAGGCGCGCCCATAGTGGTGTTGATCAACCAAGGTTCGGCGTCGGCGGCAGAAATTGTAGCCGGTGCCTTAAAAGACAACCACAGAGCCAAGGTGGTGGGAACCCGCTCTTACGGCAAGGGTTCGGTGCAATCGCTGATCCCATTAGGTGATGGTCGCAGCGCCTTAAAACTGACTACTGCTAAATACTATACGCCGGCCGGTATCTCTATCGAGGGAACCGGGATCACCCCGGATGTCGCTATTTTGCAACCAGACCTTTCCCAATCAAATAAAGAGGTTATAATCAATTTAGCGGCTGGAAAAAGCGCCAATAGTAATTTGACTGCATTATTGGACACGCAGTTAATAAAAGCCCAGCAACTGCTAGAAGAATATTAAAAAATAATAATAGTGAGCCAGTGCGCAAAACATTGGCTCGATTAAAACCAATAGCATTAATGCCTTGGTTAATAACATCAACAGAAGAATAAATATTACTGTGCACATACTAAAATGGATTGCTGTGGTTGTGCTCTTGGCTTGTCTGCTGGCAAGTCCATCGGTACAAGCAAAACAGGTGGCCATCGTTATCGACGATATTGGTTATCAACGTAATGATTTGTCCGCCTTAAACATACCTGGACAGCTTACGTTTGCCATCTTGCCCTTCACTCCCTATGCCGCGCGCTTTGCGACTCAAGCCAATGAACAACAAAAAGAAATTATGCTTCATGCGCCCATGCAATCGCTCAATGATCTAGCCCTTGGACCCGGCGCCCTGACCATGGATATGCCCAAGGAAGACTTCCAGAGCAGATTAAAAGAAGCCTTAAGCAGCTTGCCGAATATTAAGGGCGTAAATAACCACATGGGCTCACTGCTGACCCAGCAAAATATGCCGATGAATTGGACCATGGAAGTGCTCAAGGAGCAGAAGCTGTATTTTCTCGACAGCAAAACCACGCCGCACTCCAAGGCGCAAAGCATAGCCAGCCTCTATGGCGTCGAGAATATAGCGCGACATGTATTTTTAGATAATATCACCAGCGAAAAACAACTGCGTTTTCGTTTTGATCAGCTTAAACGCATTGCCAAGAAGCATGACTATGCGGTGGCCATAGCTCACCCCTACCCAGAAACCTTTGCCTTTTTGCAAAGTGCCCTAGATGAGCTTAAAGCGGAAGGCATTGAGTTGGTGCCCCTGTCACAGCTGGTACAAGAGCGCACCTTACGTTTGGCTCAAGCTAAAAGCACCAAGACCAGCGAATAACAATAGCCCGTTTTTCTAAGGACATAAAAAAACCGCGCCATGCGCGGTTTTTTCTTATGTCTTTAAACAAGCGATTAGAATTGGCTGTTAGCCGCTGCTACCACATTGTCCACGGTGAAACCGAACAGCTTGAACAGCTCATCCGCCGGCGCCGACTCACCAAAGGTAGTCATGCCGATCACCTTGCCGTTAAGGCCTACATACTTGTACCAGAAGTCGGCAATACCAGCTTCAACGGCAACGCGACGAGTCACAGCAGCCGGTAGTACAGATTCTTTATAAGCCGCATCTTGCTCATCGAATAGATCCGTTGACGGCATAGAGACCACACGTACCTGTTTGCCTTGAGCACGTAATTCAGCGGCTGCATCCATGGTCAGTTGAACTTCTGAACCGGTAGCGATCAGGATCACTTCAGGGTTGCCGTCACAGCTTAGTACATAGCCGCCTTTCTTAACGTTGGCCAACTGCTCTGCAGTACGCGCTTGCTGCGCCAGACCCTGACGGGTAAAGACCAGTGACGTTGGACCGTCTTTGCGCTCGATAGCTTGTTGCCAGGCGATAGCCGACTCAACCTGATCACAAGGACGCCAGTTAACTAGGTTAGGGGTATAACGCAGGCTCGCCATTTGCTCTACCGGCTGGTGCGTTGGGCCATCTTCACCCAGACCGATTGAGTCATGGGTATAAACGAAGATGCTTGGCGTTTTCATCAGCGCCGCCATACGCACCGCGTTACGGGCATATTCCATAAACATCAGGAAGGTAGCACCGTAAGGGATAAAGCCCTTGTGCAGCGCGATACCATTCATGATCGCCGACATACCGAACTCACGCACACCGTAGAAGATGTAGTTACCGTTGGCATCATCGCTGGTCAAGCCTTTAGAACCACTCCAAAGCGTTAGGTTTGAGCCGGCCAGGTCCGCAGAACCACCCATAAACTCAGGCAGCATAGGGCCAAAGGCATTCAGGGCATTTTGTGATGCTTTACGCGTTGCCGGGTTATCCGGGTTTGCTTGTAACTGCTCGATATAGGCTTGTGATTTTTCCGCCCAATCCGCAGGTAGCTCGTTGTTTTGACGACGCTCAAATTCCGCCGCTAGTTCAGGGAACTCAGCTTTATAAGCAGCGAACTTGTCTTTCCAGTTTTGTTCTTTTTGCTGACCCGCTTCTTTAGCATCCCACTGGCTGTAAACGTCCTGAGGGATCACGAAAGGTTCGTGGCTCCAGCCCAGAAATTCACGTGCAGCTTTGATTTCTTCATCACCTAGAGGCGCGCCGTGACAGTCATGGCTGCCCGATTTATTCGGTGAGCCGTAACCGATAACGGTTTTACAACAGATAAGGGTTGGCTTGTCGCCATTAGCACGACCTTCTTCGATGGCCGCACGAATCGCTTCGCTGTCGTGACCATCAACGCCACGAACTACGTGCCAGCCGTATGCTTCGAAACGAGCAGGCGTATCATCGCTGAACCAGCCTTCTACTTCACCGTCGATTGAAATGCCGTTGTCATCCCAAAACGCGATCAACTTACCAAGACCTAAAGTGCCCGCCAATGAACAGGCTTCGTGAGAGATACCTTCCATCAAGCAGCCATCACCCAAGAAGGTGTAAGTGTAGTGATCAACGATATCGTGACCGTCACGGTTAAATTGTGCCGCCAAAGCTTTCTCGGCGATAGCCATACCCACGGCATTGGTAATACCTTGGCCTAGTGGGCCGGTAGTGGTTTCTACGCCCGGCGCATAACCATACTCAGGGTGACCCGGTGTTTTTGAATGCAATTGACGGAAGTTTTTGATTTCTTCCATAGGCAGGTCATAGCCGCTTAGGTGTAACAGCGAATAAATCAGCATTGAACCGTGGCCATTGGACAGGATAAATCGGTCGCGATCAGCCCAATCAGGATTCGTTGGGTTGTGCTTCAAATAGTCACGCCAAAGGACTTCGGCGATATCGGCCATGCCCATAGGGGCACCCGGGTGACCTGATTTAGCTTGTTGAACGGCGTCCATAGACAAGACGCGAATGGCGTTAGCGAGTTCTTTGCGAGATGGCATGAATTCTCCTACCTTTATATGTATTTGCGCTGGAAGATTCGCCTTTGCTCAAGCTAGCGAAGGCAAAATAGGTGCCCATTTTTACTTATTCATACGCCCCCTGCAAATAAAACTTGCGGCCAAAGTGAGCGACTTTAGAATTACTCATCAACTAGAGTAATTACTTCAGCTGATTTCGGGCAGTTGACGAGTTTGGCGAGTGAAAAGAAGTATTTTGGACGTCTAGGCGTAAAATTGCTATGCAAGGTGTGATCATTTAGCTAGAATATGCGCCTTATTTTTATGCTGCGCTGCGCCCAGAGGTTGGTGACGAGTTTGGGAAGCGCGAGACTTGTGAGAAGAAGCCAATGGCAAAACATTTATTTACTTCTGAGTCAGTATCTGAGGGACACCCGGATAAAATCGCTGACCAAATTTCAGATGCGGTATTAGATGCTATTTTGGAGCAAGACCCGCACGCCCGTGTCGCTTGTGAAACCTATGTAAAGACCGGCATGGTTATGGTTGGCGGTGAGATCACAACCAGCGCTTGGGTTGATATCGAAGAGCTTACGCGTAAAACAGTACGTGAAATTGGCTACACCCACTCAGACATGGGTTTCGATGCCGATTCATGTGCCATCCTAAACACTATTGGTAAACAGTCTCCTGACATCAACCAAGGTGTTGACCGTGCTCGCCCTGAAGATCAAGGCGCCGGTGACCAGGGTCTAATGTTCGGTTACGCGTGTAACGAAACAGACGTATTGATGCCTGCTCCTATTACCTATTCACACCGCCTGGTACAGCGTCAAGCGCACGTACGTAAAAACGGTGAGCTTCCTTGGCTTCGTCCGGATGCAAAGTCTCAGGTAACTTTTGCTTATGAAAATGGCAAAGCAGTTGGTATCGACGCAGTTGTACTATCAACGCAGCACTGTGACACCATTTCACAGGACGCTTTAGTAGAAGCCGTGATGGAAACCATCATCAAGCCAACGCTTCCGGCTGAGCTTATCACTTCAGCGACTAAGTTCTTTATCAACCCAACAGGCCGTTTCGTAATCGGTGGCCCTATGGGTGACTGTGGTCTGACTGGTCGTAAGATCATCGTTGATACATACGGTGGTATGGCTCGTCACGGTGGTGGTGCCTTCTCTGGTAAGGATCCATCAAAGGTTGACCGTTCAGCAGCCTACGCAGCTCGTTATGTTGCTAAGAACATTGTTGCTGCCGGTCTTGCAGATCGTTGTGAAATCCAAGTTTCTTACGCTATCGGTGTGGCCGAGCCTACCTCTATCAGCGTTGAAACCTTCGGCACAGGTAAACTGGACGAAGAGCACCTAATTGCACTTATCCGCAAGCACTTCGACCTACGTCCTTACGGCCTGATCCAGATGCTTGACCTTGAGCGTCCTATTTATCAGCCTACCGCTGCTTACGGTCACTTCGGTCGCGACGAATTCCCATGGGAAGCGACAGACAAAGTAGAAGCATTAAAAGCAGACGCAGGTTTTTAAGACTGCAACAGCTTAGAAAAAAAGCGCTCATTGAGCGCTTTTTTTATGTCTGTCTAAAAGGAGGAGCAATCGCCCTCTTGCAATGGCAAGGGTGACATGACCTGGGTCTTAGGCAGCACTCGGCGTAAATTCATTAGCGTCTTATACACGCTTTTTAACGACACCTTATTACTGAGCCAGGTAGGAATGGCACCACCGGGGTCGGCCTCGACCTGATATTCCAACACCAAACCATCCGTTCGTGACGTTAGTACCCACAGCGCTTCTAATTCCTTTATCCTTACTCTTCCCTTGCCGACATCCCTATCCGGGTCAACACTGCGAATTAATAATCGCGAACTTTGTTCGTCGAGGGCTTCATAGCAGGACTCGGTATACAGCTCCCTGTCGGCCACCGGCCAAGGCGAATTCAGGTGAGTAAAAACCAGGGTGCGATTGGCGCTGGGACTGTCTAGCAGATTGACCCGCTTTACCCCCTCAAGCCAATCGGGCGCATGCTCGGTATCATGCAACAGGCTGATAAATTGCGCCTTAGTGGCCTTAGCAACAAACAACTTGGCCTTAATAGCATAGTGACCTTGCGCCGTTTGATAATACTGCACCTGGTATTGCTGCGAGTGCTTCCAGGTGCGCCAATTTTCTTGCGCAGCAAAGGTATATGCTTGCGCGCTAAAGAGGCTAATCGCGCCAATAAGGCTGAATATTACGGGTCGCTTCACGACTTTGCTCCATGGCACCGAGTAGACTGTCCGTTTTCTGTGCGAGCCAGGCCTGGATTTTTGCCAGCTCTTCGCTGTCCTTGCCCTGACATAACTGGCCAAGATAATTAAGGGTAAACAGTTCGAAGGTGCCGTGGATGATATCCAGCCAGGGAGCACGGAAATTCATGCGTGCGTTTTCATCGAACAAGGCCCCTAAACAGCACCCGCTCAATAAGTTACGCTCAAGACGGTGTTTTAGGCTTAAGTATTCATCACTCGACAACTGCGAGTCATTGTCGACCAAGGCGCGCATTTCATGCCAGTCAAATTCCAGCAAGTGAGCAGCGATATCATGGATATTTTTCTCCGCCGCCTGGAACTGAGACTGCCCCCATGACTGTCGCCAGCCGCGCTCGGTCAGCCAAATGGTCAGATCCAGCAGCAAGAGATTATAGCGCTTGCTGGTAAAGACCTTTTGCACTTCGTCTATGCTCGGCTGAACCGCTTTTAAATCTTCAATCACCTGCGCCAGCTCTGGCGCCGCATTGATTTTTTTGTAGTAGGCGTGCTTTTTCGAGGTAAAGGTTTTCAGTTGGATGGCCGTTTCCACCCAGCTTAATTCGCTTAGTAGCCACTTCAGTTCCGAGCGCAAACGCTCTGTGTCCTGCTTTTCAACGATGTCGCTAAACAACCACAGGCTGTGACGAATAAGGCTGACACCATCGGTAATACGCTTCAGGGTTTTTAAGCTCGGCTTTTGGAAATAGCACTCTTCGTGCTTTTGCACAAAGGTAATGCCATGATTTAAACACTTCTCCAGCGCCCGCTCCTGCGAGTCGGCGTTGCTCAGTGCAACCATATCGATTTCCTTGCTCGCCACCAGCGGTTGGTCATCGGCCAAGCGATAACCGCGCGCCGCCTTTGAGTAGAGCCCCATGCGCAGCGGCAGGTTTTCGATCAGCTTTTCCGCCAGGGAAAAGAGCTCGCTGCGCTCGCCTTTAACCAGTTCGATTTCCAATTCGCAAATAGTCTCAACGCTGGCATTGGCAGAAACCTCTCCTTTATCCAACACCACTTCAATCAAGGTGCCGGCTTGAGTTTCTAACAGCCAGGTACGGCGAATAAAGTTAGTGCTAAACAGTGGATATAAATTGTCGGCAATGGCTTCAACCTGCACCCCGTGCGGCCAAATACTGGCGTCGAATTGACTGAGCTCGGGGCGGTTGCCTTCGATGGGCAAATTATACTCTGGACGCTGATGCAGCCCCCCGACATTGTCGCCGGCAAGCTTAATGGTTTGCTCGCATTGGCCATCGCTGCAGCGCGTGCGCAAACCTATATCCAGGGCCCGTAATTCACGGCTGGGAGTATCAAAATAGGCATTTTGCAGATTACGTGAAGGCTTGTTGGTAACGGTTTTTGCAAACTGTGTGATAAGTGCTGGAATCGACGGGATGACCGCCTCAGAAACTAAAAATTTCAGCTCTATTTCAGTGTCCATACGTTCTAGAAGACCAATGAAATTGACAAGAAGACAACATAAACAAAGCCATCAATGAATGCAAACTTTTTGCATTCATTTCCCAGTAATTTAAGCCCTTAGCCGCCGGGTTGGGTTACAAAATCGGCCTTGCCATTCGCCACGCCAGCCAATAATATGCCCCAATCAACATCTTATTTACGTAAACAAGGTTTAGTTGCATGCTAAAACACCTGTGTGTTGCGCTGCTTTTTATTTCCAGCGCACTAATCACCAAAATGGCCATTGCCGCCCCCAGCACCGCTTATATCAGTGATGATCTCTATATTTTCATGCACTCGGGGGCAGGTAAAAACTACCGCATTATCGGCTCAGTAAACGCTGGCACCGAAATCAAGCTGGTTACCGGCACTGAAAATAACGGCTTTTTTGAGGTTGTTGACGACAAAGAACGCCAAGGCTGGGTAGAAAGCAAGTTTATTAATCAGGAGCAGAGCCTCAAGGTTAAACACGAGAACCTTGCCGAAGAGCTGGCCAGCACCCAACAAAAACTACGTGATGTGCAGGCACAGGTGCCACAGCTGCAAAGCATGAACAGCGATTTGAGCACACAAACCGAGCAGTTGCAGGCCCAGCTTGATCAAGCCATTGCCGAACGCGATGCCATTCAAACCAAACAGCAGAATCTGCGGGCAAAAGAAAAGCGCCAGTTACTGACCTATGGCGGTGCCATTGCCTTTATCGGTTTATTCTTAGGTATTATTTTGACCATCTTTCTGTCGCGCCGAAAGCGCTACGATGGTTGGGCGTAAACTCACTTTTACATGAGTTACCAAAAAAAGAGCGCCTAGGCGCTCTTTTTTGTAGCAAAGGGAAGCTGTTATAAGTCGATACGCAGACCGGTATCTTCTTTCACCTTTTCAATCACCATATAGGTATGGTGCGTGCCCACCCCGGGTATATCGACCAGATCACCAAGCACCTGACGGTACTCGTTCATATCACTTACACGCACTTTGAGCAGGTAATCATAGCCCCCGGCCACCATATCGCACTCCACCACTTGTGGGGTTTTAACTATGTGCTCTTTAAATGTTTTAAACACAGAGGTATTCGAGGTTACCAGTGACACCTGTACATGGGCCAAGAGGCTCTGGTTGAGCTTCTGCTCACTGAGCTTAGCAAAATAGCCTTCGATAAAACCCTCAGCTTCAAGGCGTTTAACCCTGTCCAGGCAAGGGCTTGGACTCAGGTTTACCTGTTTAGCCAGGTTTACATTGGAGATGCGACCATTTTTTTGCAGCTCATCAAGGATGGCTAAATCGATCCTATCTAGGACACGAGACTTGGCTATTAGAGACATAACAGAATTTTATACGGGCAAGCTACAAATATACCCTGTAAATTATCGTAATTGCCAAAATTAAACCAGCATATTCTGCGGTATTTTCTTTAGAATGCCCGCGAATGTGTAGTCATTAAGAGCACAATCTTAACCACATACTGAATATCCACGTAGGTAAAAATCTACACTCTCGCAGTTAGAACCTACAATGTAGTAATTGTCGTAACCGAGGCCCCACCATCCCATCTTATGGTGTTGGGTACAGTTGCTATGTTTAGACTCCGTTATTTTGAGGGTTGCTTATGTTATTTGAAGGCAATTTGATTACAGAATGCCCCATCCGCCAGAAGATCCGTGACTTCTATCGCATTGACGAAAATGAAGTAATTGATCACATTCTTCCATTGGCTGAAGTAGGTGTTACGGCACGAAGCCGCGCATGGGAGCGCGCCCGTCAAATGGTATTGAATATCCGTAAAGACCAAGATGGTCAAAGCGGTGTTGACGCGCTATTAAACGAATTCTCTCTGTCCAGTGAAGAAGGCGTGGTGTTAATGTGTTTGGCCGAAGCGCTACTGCGCGTGCCAGATAAAGCAACACAAGAACAACTTATTCGCGACAAGTTAGCCAAGGGCGACTGGAGCTCACACTTAGGTGCAAGTGACTCACTGTTTGTAAATGCATCTTCTTGGGGCCTATTAGTAACCGGTAAAATGGTTAACTACAGTGACAAGAATAAAGAAGACCAGTTCGGCCTGCTAAAACGTACCGTAGGTCGCCTGGGTGAGCCGGTTATTCGTAAGTCTGTAAACTTCGCCATGAAGATCATGGGTAAGCAGTTCGTTATGGGTCAAACCATTGACGAAGCGATTGAGCGTGCTGCAGAAGCTGAAAGCAAGGGTTACGTTTATTCTTATGACATGCTAGGTGAAGGCGCACGCACCATGCGTGATGCTGAGCGTTACTACAACAGCTACGTTATGGCGATTCATGCCATAGGCAAAGCGGCCAATGGCCGTGGCCCGGTGAAAAGCCCTGGTATCTCGGTAAAACTTTCGGCTATCCATCCGCGCTATGAGTTCACTCACCGTGACCGCGTCATGGAAGAGATTGTACCTAAGCTAAAAGACCTGGCACTACTTGCCAAGCAATACGACATCGGCCTGACCGTTGATGCCGAAGAAGCAGACCGCCTTGATATCTCACTAGACATTATCGAAGCCGTATTCAGCGACGCCGAGCTTGGCGACTGGCAAGGTTTTGGTCTGGCGGTTCAGGCTTACCAAAAACGTGCAATTTTCGTTATTGAATGGCTAACCAACCTGGCTCGCCGCGTTGGCCGCAAGCTAATGGTGCGTTTGGTTAAAGGTGCCTACTGGGATACCGAAATCAAAACCACACAGCAAGATGGTTTAAGCCACTTCCCGGTATTTACTCGTAAAGCGACCACAGACGTATCTTACAAAGCCTGTGCCATTAAATTAATGGATGCACGCGATGCGATTTACCCACAGTTTGCAACGCACAATGCCTACACGGCTGCAACCATTCTGGAAGTGGCCAAGGGTGACAACCAGGGCTTTGAATTCCAGCGTCTGCACGGCATGGGTGAGTCACTGTTCGATCAAGTAGTAACTCAAGAAAAGATTCAGTGTCGTGTGTATGCGCCTGTTGGTCAACACGAAGACCTGCTTGCTTACTTGGTACGTCGCCTGCTTGAAAACGGTGCTAACTCATCGTTTGTTAACGCCATCGTTGATACCACTAAGCCTGTTGAAGAGTTACTGCCGGATCCGGTAGAAACCCTGCAAGGTCTGCGTAACAAGTACAACAAGCAAATTAAGCTACCGATTGAGCTTTATGGTGACGAGCGTCCAAACTCAAAGGGGATGGACTTAACAGACATCAATGTGATCACCCCACTAAAAGCCAATATGGATGCCTGGTTTGCCGAGCACCTTATCTCGGAAGAGCAAGTTGCTGAAGGTAACCTGGCGGTACGCAACCCTGCGAACCACAAAGAGATTATTGGTCAGCACCGCCTACACACAGGCGATGAGATGCAAACCCTGCTGGCAAACGCAGAAAATGCCTTTACCTCTTGGTCGGCAACGCCTGTTAAAGAGCGTGCGGATCTATTACGTCGCATCGCAGATATCCTAGAGCGTCATAATGACGAACTAGTGGCTCTTTGTATTAAAGAAGCCGGTAAGATCACTCAAGACGGTATCGATGAAGTACGTGAAGCGGTGGATTTCTGTCGTTACTATGCCGCACGTGCAGAAGAGTTATCACAGGACGAACGTTTTGAAGCCCGCGGTGTGGTGCTATGTATCAGCCCGTGGAACTTCCCTCTTGCCATCTTCCTAGGTCAGGTTGTAGCTGCCATTGTGACCGGTAACACGGTTATCGCCAAGCCAGCTGAGCAAACCAGTCTTATCGCCTTACGCGCCATCGAACTAATGCAATATGTAGGTCTGCCTGAGCACGTGGTGCAGCCGGTTATCGCTCGCGGTAGCGAAGTAGGTAAGCACATAGTGCCTGATGAGCGCATTCAAGCAGTGATGTTCACCGGTTCAACGGAAACAGGTACGCTTATTTCACAAACTCTGGCCGCTCGTAACGACATCCAGGTTCCGCTTATCGCCGAAACCGGTGGTCAGAACTGTATGATCGTGGACTCTACCGCTCTGCCTGAGCAGGTAGTAGACGATGTGGTTAAGTCTGGCTTCCAAAGTGCCGGTCAACGCTGTTCTGCACTGCGCGTATTGTTCCTACAAGACGACGTAGCCGACGGCATTATCGAGATGCTTAAAGGTGCTATGGCCGAGCTTCACATTGGCGATCCGGCTTACTTGTCTACGGATATAGGTCCGGTAATCGACGAAAAAGCACTGAAAGCGCTGACTGCTCACGTTGAATACCTAAAAGGCAATGGCACCTTACATTATCAATGTGATATCCCTGACAACAGCGAAAATGGTGCCTTCTTCTTTGCACCACGTCTGTATGAAATCAAAGACTTGTCTGTGCTTAAGCGCGAAGTATTTGGTCCTATCGTGCATATCGTTCGCTTTAAAGCGGGTGAACTTGATAACGTGATTGATCAAATCAATAACACGGGTTACGGCCTGACTATGGGTGTTCACTCACGTATTGAAGAGCGTTGCGAGTACGTTGCCCGTCAATCTCGTGCCGGCAACGTCTATGTTAACCGTAATATGATCGGTGCTATCGTTGGTGTGCAGCCGTTCGGTGGTCGTGGTCTTTCTGGTACCGGTCCTAAAGCAGGTGGTCCTAACTACCTACTTCGCCTGGTAAAAGAGAAAGCCTCTCCAGAGAACGTGCAGATGACGAACTTACCTGCTGATGAAGCGGATCAACACCACTATTCGGGTGCTGCTGAAAAGGTAGAAGCACTGATGAGTGCCTCAATGCGCGATGAGAAGATCTGGCGTGCAACGGCACTGAATGACCGTGTATCGGCACTTCGTCAGCTATTGGCAAAAGTGGCTACAGTTGAGATCATCGACGAACTAGCCGATGACCTGGCCAAGACCCTGAGCGATGCGCGTACTCAGCTTAACCGCATTGAAAAGCGTATGAAGCGTCCTAAGGTATTGCCTGGGCCAACGGGTGAATCTAACATCCTGTATCTTGAGCCGCGCGGCTGTGTGGTTTGTTACGCAGATAAGAGTACCTCGTTCAACTTCTGGGCGATTTCTATTATCACTGCGCTGGCAGCGGGTAACACGGTTATCACAGTTGCCTCTGAGCTATTCTATGAAGAAGCTCTGGCGTTCCGCGATAAATTCATTGCTACCGGTGTAGCCGAGGGCGTATTACAGGTGGCTAAGCCGAACCAGCTACAAGCCATCTTGGCACACTCTCACCTTGCCGGTGCGGTTGTTGCTGCACGCTCGTCTCGCTTGGGCTACTTCGCACAGCAGTTAGCAAACCGTAAGGGTGCTATCCTGCCGGTGATCAGTGCCGAGTACTACGATACCCTGATCAACCGTCTATTGACGGAAAAGACCATCAGTATCGATACCACGGCATCCGGTGGTAACACCTCATTGATGACCCTGGTAGAAGACGAAGAATAAGTCGTAAGCTACTGAAAAAGGCGCCAATTGGCGCCTTTTTTATTACTTTCTCAACGTCTAAACGCCGATAAGCCTATGCCTCTTATTAAGGCCAGTCTTGCATTGCCTCAAGGGAAAACTCATAGTTATCAATGCTTAAAATTGTCTGCTCCGGAGTGATCTCCACAACCCGTATGCGACCCACATTATCACCCTCATACAGCTCATAACCATTGAGTTTAATCCAACGTCTATCCTGCGCGGTGGCATAAATATGGGCTTGATAGACCAAGGATGGAATGCGGCTCTGAATCGCCTCCGGCAATAATTCGATGGGCTCTACCATGGCACTGCTGCGCGATGCGGTAGTGACTGAATCATCATTCTGCATGCCTGCGGTAGCGGCTACGGCATCGGCAAAGGCACGTTTTAAGTCGCTGGAAACTCCTTGTAACTCAGCATCGTTATAACTAGGTGTCGAAGAGTAACCCTGCTGAGGTTGCTGATAAGCATTGTTGCCCTGCTCCATTGGCTTACCCACCACCTTATATTGACTGGTATCGACCGGCTGCGCCCCAGGATTAAAGGTTTGCGGATATTGGCCGGCATTGGCCATCATAGGATTACCATAAGCGGGAACCCATTGCATATAGGTGCCAGGGCCATAGGCCTGGGGCATTTGTCCCATCACATAAACGGGCACCATTTGTTGATAAGGCTGGGCAAATTGCACCGGCACCTGCAGAGCATTCAAGTTAACCTGCCCCTGCGGTAGCCCCTGCGCTACGGATTGACCAACCTGCTGGCCTGTCACTTGATTCTGCGGATTATTAACTGGCTGTGCTTGATTTGTAGCCAGCTCGGCATTCACCTGAGCCGGTGAAGCGTTTTGGGCGGCGGTCACATTTGCCTTGGTAGACTGCTGCTCCTGTGCTTGCATCTGCGCTTGCATCTGGGCCTTGGCCTGTACTAACAATTCATTGCTATTATCCTGCCACCATTTACCGGCGAAATAGCCCACCACCAGAACCACGGCAATCACCACCAGGGCGACTAGGCCCCAGCTTAGGCGGCGATAAAAGTCTAACGCCTCTTGCTGCGATGTATCGGGCTCAGATTCTAGGGCACTCGATTGATTTTGTGATTGTTTTAATGCGTCTAATAACAGCGACATAGTAGAGCCCTAAATAAAGTAAGATAAGCCAATGCCCACGGCGAACAGCATCATAACCCCGCCCAGGGTAAAAACAAAACGTTTGCCTCGGCTCTCTGTGCCGTTATTTTTTTGACTCGGTAAGGTTTCCGGCAAGGCTTCTTTAGCCGCCTGAGTCACTAATTTTTTGCTGACCTGATTAACCTGGGCCGAATAGGCACCGAGTAAGGCGCGTTCGCATAAGAGGTTAATCAAGCGCGGGATACCGCCAGTCAGTTGGTGAATTTGCTTTACCGCAGCACGATCAAAGAGGATCTGCCTGCCACCGGCAATTTTTAAGCGGTGCTTAACGTACGCATCGACCTGGGCCAGCGTCAGTGGCAACAGGTGATAGCGGGCGGTAATACGCTGTGCAAGCTGGCGCAGCTCATTACGACGCAGTAAGGCCTGCAATTCCGGCTGGCCAACGAGAATAATCTGCAACAGCTTTTTATGGTTGGTTTCTAAGTTGGTAAGTAAACGCAGCTGTTCCAATACCTGAGGCGCCAAATGCTGTGCCTCATCGATGATCAGCATGGTATGACGACCATTAACATGGTTGCTTAGCAAACGCCCCTTAATGCGGTCGGTCAGCGTCTTCAAGGTGGCGTTTTGGTGATCATACTCGATCTCCAGCTCATCGCAGATACTCGCCAACAATTCCAACTCGGACAAGGTGGGATTAAGAATAAAGGCCACCTGGGTCGAATCTGGTACCTGCTCAAGCATGCACCGGGTTACCGTGGTTTTGCCGGTGCCCACCTCGCCGGTTAGCAACACAAAGCCGCCGGACTCACCCAACCCATGCGTCAGGTGTGCCAAGGCTTCATTATGGCGTTCACTGAGATAAAGGTACTCGGGGTTCGGGGCGATGGAAAAGGGTTTTTCGGTTAAGCCAAAGTAATCTAGATACACAAATAGGTCCTTAGTTTTTGCCACAGGCCTTACCCGGAAAACTTCCCTGGTAGGCACTAAGCGCTGCGGTTTAATTAAATTATCACTCGCACTTCTTATAATGGCAAAAAAACCGCCATGATAAAACTCTGTTACAATCATCTTTTTAGCCGCTCGGGAAAACGGATGCAAACATATTTATCGGTGGCGCGGTACGCGACCAGTTATTAGGGCGAGTCATCAAAGAGCGCGACTACGTGGTAGTGGGCGCGACTATAGAAGAAATGAAGCGACTTGGTTACACCCAGGTTGGCAAGGATTTCCCGGTATTTTTGCATCCACGCAGCAAGGAAGAATACGCCCTGGCGCGTACCGAGCGCAAACAAGGCCAGGGTTACACCGGCTTTATTTGCGACTTTAATCCGGATATTACCCTAGAGCAGGATTTAGAACGCCGCGACCTGACCGTCAACGCCATAGCCCAAGGTGAAGATGGCCAGCTTATCGACCCTTTTTATGGCCAGGCCGACATTGAAAAACGTTTGTTGCGCCATGTTAGCGCCGCCTTTAGCGAAGACCCTTTGCGGGTATTACGCGTAGCCCGCTTCCGCGCCCGCTATCACTATCTCGGCTTTCATATAGCCGAAGATACTCTGGCCCTGATGCGCGACATAGCCCACAGCGGTGAGCTTCAGGCACTGACCCCGGAACGTGTTTGGATGGAATGGCAAAAGGCTCTGGATGACGGTTATATTCATATCTTTATCGATGCTCTGGCTAAGTGCGATGCCCTGAGCGTACTCTGCCCCGAATTAGCAAACATATGGGCGAATGAAAAGCAGGGCCTGGAAGCGAAAATCGACTATGGCCGCAGCCATGATTACACCCCACCTTGTCAGTTTGCACAGGTGATGCAAGCGCTCGGTACCAAGGCCCGCAAGACGTTTTATCAGCACTACCGGGTGCCAAAGCAATATATGGAGATCAGCGAAGCGCTGGCCAAGCATGCCGCCCTGCTCAGCCAAGAGAACTGGCAGGCCAAGGAACTGGTGACGCTTTTTAATGAGTTGGATATTTGGCGTCGCCCACAACGACTGGACGATTTGGTACAGGCGTATACGTGTGCCCAGCTCGGTGATTTTAGCCGCCACCCCCTATTGCTTAAGGCTGCCGAGGCGGCGCAGCAGGTGAACGCGCAAACCTATATTGGTCAGGGTATAGAAGGGGCTGCCATTAAAACGGCACTGGCCCAGGGGCGACTTGAAGCTATTGAAAACGTCTTGGCCCCATGAAAGTAGGGGCCAAGTTTATTTCTCACTTTACGAGAAGATAAGAGAAAAGCGCGGGCTATTGATAAAGCAAAAACGCCAGTAAGCCGAAGCCCAGAAGTAAGCGGTAAATCACAAAGGGGAACATGCCCATGCGCTCGATAAACTTAAGGAATAAGAAGATACAGGCATAAGCGGCCATAAAGGATAAACCGGCGCCAAGGATCAGAGCTTGCCAGTCTACCGCTTGCTCACCCGTGGCCAGCTCTATAGTTTTAATAAGCCCCATGCCGCCAATCACGGGCACAGACAGCAAAAACGAAAAACGTGCCGCACTTTCCTTAGTCAAACCTAAAAATAAACCTGCCGTCATGGTGATACCCGAACGTGAAGTACCGGGAATAAGCGCAACGGCCTGGGCACAGCCGATCAGCAAGGCCGATTTCCAATTCAGTTGATAGATGTTCTTTGTTTGTTTGGCCTTAATATCCGCCAGCCATAGCACTAGGCCAAAAAAGATGGTGGTAATGGCGATCACTATGGCCGCGCGTAGATGCTGCTCAATCAAATCTTCAAAGAGCTTGCCGGCCAGGCCCGCAGGAATGGTTGCCAATAAGATATACCAGCCCAGTTTGCTGTCGTCGGTGGCGCCCTGAGAACCGAAGGATTTAAACCAGGCCACCAGGATATCGCCTATTTCCCTGCGAAAATAAATCATCACCGCCATTAAGGAGCCGACATGCACGGCAACATCAAAGGCCAGACCCTGATCCTGCCAGCCCAACAGCTGCGAGGGTAAAATCAGGTGGGCGGAGCTCGAAATGGGGAGAAATTCTGTCAGTCCTTGAATCACTGCCAATACAACAATAGCGAGAATACTCATTCGATAGTGACCTTCCATAGGTTTTGTTTTGATTTATCATAATCTTGCCAGAGTGTGGCAATGGTGGTTTGAGTAACCGGGTGCACCAGCTCTGGGGCCAGTTCAAACAAGGGCCAAAGCACAAAGGCATTTTTGGTGATCTCATCACGGGGCAACTGCGCCGGAAAGTCACAGATCACGTCATCATAAAACAACAGATCCAGATCCAGAGTACGGGGGCTAAACTTTTTATCGTCGGGGGTGCGGCCGTTATCACGCTCAATCTGCTTGAGCAGGCTACAGACCTGAGCCAGGCTCATATCCGTGTCGGCCCCAGCCACAGAATTATAAAAATTACTGCCGTTAAAACCCACGGCTTCGCTTTCATACACATTGGAGTGTTGCAGTACGCCGAAATGTTGGCGCAGCGCGCTTAACCCATTCAGAAGGTTTTCGCGCTTATTGATATTGGAGCCTAGGCTAATATAAATGCGAGCCATAACTAGTTTTTACTACGTACGATTTTAACGCCAACGGTTTGCGCCGCAGGCACCGCAGCGGGCTTGCTGACGGTAATGGCCACCTTGGGCGTGTTGAATTCATTAAGAATAAGCGCCGCCAATTGCTCTACCAGAGTCTCCAGCAATTCCACCGGTTTTGCCAAGCAATGCTCGGTGACGCGCTGACTGACCAAGGCATAGTCTATAGTATAAGAGAGATCGTCACTCTGGGCGGCCTGGCGTAAATCGCAGTCCATTTCGATATCGAAATAAAGGCTTTGTTTACTTTCTTTCTCAAAGTCGTACACTCCAATAATGGTGTCCACTCTAAGCTGTGATATATAGACTTTGTCCATGTTTGAAGCTCCAATGTCAGCTGGTCGGATACCCAAAAAGGATTAGAATAAGTACCCTGACCTGGCGTAACCGCGATTTACCTCGCTGCGCCCGGCCTGAAATAGCTCGGCGCACACTTATAATGAGCGGCGATAATAGCTTAAAACGTACAATTAAAAAATAAGGATGACAGTGTTAGCGGCGTTAATGTGCATTTTTGCCTACCTTCTCGGTTCGGTCTCTTCGGCAGTACTGATCTGCCACCTTTTTGCGCTGCCCGATCCTCGCCAAGCCGGCTCGAAAAACCCCGGCGCCACCAACGTCTTGCGCATTGGCGGTAAGCTTCCCGCGATCCTGGTACTAGTATTCGATATTCTCAAAGGCACCATCCCGGTGTGGAGCGCCTATTTTATGGGCATAGATCCTATTCACCTGGGACTGGTCGCCGTGGCCGCCTGCTTAGGGCATATCTATCCGCTGTTTTTCGGTTTTAAGGGCGGCAAGGCCGTGGCCACCGCCTTTGGCGCCTTATTACCCATAGGTTTATCCCTTGGCGGCTTGCTGATCCTCACCTGGGCCTGCGTTGTCGCCCTGACCCGCTATTCATCCCTGGCCGCCTTGGTAACCGTTTCCCTGGCTCCCTTGTATACCTGGTGGATCAAGCCCTTGTACACTGAGCCAGTGCTGTTTTTAACCGTGCTGATCATCTTTCGCCATCGCACCAACATGGTACGCTTGCTCAAGGGCAAAGAGCCTAAGGTAGGGAAAAAGAAAGAAAAAGAAGAGGTAGCGCCAGAGAAATAATCGCCGGCGCTTTAGGACCTACTAGCGAATGCTAGGCAGGGTATCTATAGGCCAGCGAGGCTGAACTCGGGTATCCAAGGTAGCCGTTTGCCCCGCCTTAAGACGCTGCATACCCGCATAAGCGATCATCGCGCCGTTATCCGTACAAAATGCCGGACGCGGATAAAACACTTCACCCTGCATGCCCTGCATCACCTGCTCTAATTGCTCACGCAAATAGGTATTGGCACTTACACCACCGGCAATAACTAAACGCTTGATACCGGTTTCCTTAAGCGCACGCTTACACTTGATAGCCAGGGTGTCGATCACCGCGGTTTGGAAAGCATGGGCAATGTCCGCCTTGGTTTGCAGATCGTCGCCTTCGCTGCGAATGGTATTGGCGGCAAAGGTTTTCAAGCCACTGAAGCTAAAGTCCAGGCCCGGTCTGTCGGTCATGGGGCGGGGGAATTTAAAGCGATTCGGGGTGCCCTGCTCGGCCAGTTTCGCCAACAAAGGGCCGCCAGGGTAATCCAGGCCCAGTAATTTAGCGGTTTTATCGAAGGCCTCACCGGCGGCGTCATCCACCGACTCACCTAATACTTCGTACTCGCCAATGGCGCTTACCTTGACCAGCAAGGTATGGCCGCCAGAAACCAGCAAGGCCACGAATGGAAATTCGGGAACCTTTTCCTCAAGCATAGGCGCAAGCAAGTGACCTTCCATATGGTGCACGGCCACGGTAGGCAGCTTCCAGCCATAAGCCAGGGATCGTGCGATCGAGGATCCTACCAAGAGCGCACCTACTAGGCCTGGGCCCGCGGTATAGGCCACACCATCGAGATCCTCAGGACCACAGTTCGCCTCGGCGAAAGCCGCTTCAATCAAGGGCAGAGTCTTACGCACATGATCTCGCGACGCCAGCTCAGGCACCACACCGCCGTAGTCGGCGTGCATTTTTACTTGGCTATAGAGTTGGTGGGCCAACAAACCTTGTTCGTCATCATAGATGGCGATCCCGGTCTCGTCACAGGATGATTCAATCCCCAAAATGCGCAATGTCTGTCTCCTCGCAGGGCGATGTGGCTGATAAGGCCGCATATTCTACTCCCTTGCTGCAATTTTACCAGTATTGTGATATTTATTCTTTACACACCGGGGTAACTCGGATTACAATGCCGCACCATTTTTGAACCACATGATCATTATTTGATCGAATGAGTGCAGCTCATTAAGTTAGGTAGGTGAGATTTTAATGCCAGTAATTAAAGTAAGAGAAAACGAGCCGTTTGACGTAGCCCTACGCCGCTTCAAGCGTTCATGTGAAAAAGCAGGTATCCTTTCAGAAGTTCGTCGTCGCGAGCACTATGAAAAGCCAACCGCTGCGCGTAAGCGTAAAAAAGCGGCTGCTGTTAAGCGTCACATGAAAAAGCTTTCTCGCGAAAACGCACGTCGCGTTAAATTATACTAATCACTGTCCGGTCTTGTTGTCATGAGTCTATTAGATTCGTTAAAAGATGCACAAAAAGACGCGATGCGTGCCAAGGACAAATTACGCCTTGGTGCTATTCGTTCAGTACTCGCTGCCGTTAAACAGCGTGAGATCGACGAGCAAATCACGTTAAACGAAGCCGATATTACGTCGGTTGTAGTTAAACTAGTGAAGCAACGCCGCGATTCTTATACTCAGTATAAGGATGCCGGTCGTGACGATCTTGCCGATGTAGAAGCAGCGGAAATGAGTGTTTTGGAAGAGTTTCTACCAAAGCAGCTGAGCGAAGATGAAATCAGTCAACTGATTGATAAAGCCATCGCCGATACTGGTGCACAAGGCATGCAGGACATGGGTAAAGTGATGGGCGTAATTAAGAGTCAAGCTGAAGGCCGTGCCGATATGGGCAAACTCTCAGGCCTTATTAAACAGCGTCTTAACGCCTAATTCGCGAAAGCAAATTCAAGCAAACCGAGCCTAGTGCTCGGTTTCTTCGTTTTTAGAGTCTGTAAAAATCAAGGCGTAAATTTATAACCCCTTTTCCCATCGCCCTTGATATACTAGTGTGATTCTCTTTTCTTCTTAGGTGTTGCGAATGGCAGGTAAGATCCCCCGACAATTTATCGACGATCTTTTAGCGCGTACCGACATAGTCGAGTTGATCGACTCGCGCGTAAACCTGAAAAAAGCAGGCAAGGATTACCAGGCTTGCTGCCCATTTCACAATGAAAAGAGCCCATCCTTCACCGTTTCTCAGGATAAACAGTTTTATCACTGCTTTGGCTGTGGTGCCAACGGCAACGCCATCAGCTTTGTAATGGAGTACGACAAACTCGACTTTGTTGACGCCATCGAAGAGCTGGCCAGCCTGTTGCACCTGGAAGTCCCCAGAGAGCAAGGCAACCCCAACCAAAGCGATCGTCCGCCGGTCTCCCAGGAGCAAAAACGATCCGACTACGATTTAATGGAGCAAACCGCGCGCTATTATCAGCAGCAACTGCGCCATCATGCCAATGCCCAACTGGTGATTGACTACCTTAAAGGCCGAGGCTTAAGCGGACAAACGGTAAAAGACTTCGGTATCGGCTATGCGCCCAGCGAATGGGAAGCCCTGTGCCAAACCTTGGGGAAAAATCCGAAACAAAAGCAACAGCTGATCGAGCTCAAGCTGGCAACGCAAAAAGACAATGGTCGCACCTTTGATTTCTTTCGCGATCGTCTTATGTTTCCTATTCGCGATCGTCGTGGTCGTGTTATCGCCTTTGGCGGACGCATTATGGGCCAGGACGATAATGGTCCTAAATACCTGAACTCGCCGGAAACCAGAATCTTCCATAAGGGCTTTGAGTTATATGGCTTTTATGAAGCCAAACAGGCCCATAAAAAGCTTGAGCAACTACTGATTGTTGAAGGCTATATGGATGTGGTGGCGCTGGCGGAGCATGATATTAAATACGCGGTAGCGGCCCTGGGTACGGCGACCACCAACGAACATATGCAGATGCTGCTACGGGCAACCGACAAGGTCGTGTGTTGCTACGATGGCGACCGCGCCGGTCGCGATGCCGCCTGGCGAGCCTTAGAAAATGCCCTGCCCCATTTAAAAGACGGTAAGGCACTGAAGTTTGTATTTCTGCCCGATGGCGAAGACCCGGATTCCTTGGTGCAGCAAGAAGGCAAGGCCGCGTTTGAACAACGCCTGGTCGATGCCAGAGATTTTAGCGACGTCTTCTTTAGCCGTTTGAGTGACGACATAGATCTTACTCAGGATGCTGGCAAAGCCAAACTGCTGAGCCTGGCCCTGCCTCTGATTGAGAAGATCCCCAGTGAATTCTATCAGGAAAACCTGCTGGAGCGTCTGGCCCGCTTTATCGGTCGCACCCGAGAGCAACTTAATGCCAAGCTTAAAACTCCGCGCCAACAGCACAGGGTGGAAAGCCAATTTAAGATGACGCCGATGCGCACCGCCATCGCCCTCATGCTGCAGCACCCGCAACTGGCGGCCAGCGTTGACTATATGCCAGAGCTGGCCAGCCTCGGCCTGCCCGGTCTGGAATTATTTTTGACCATACAAAAGCATTGTCTCGATAACCCAGGAGCGCGCACCGCGCACCTGCTGGAACACTACCGCGATCGCCCGGAATACGGCGCTTTGACCAAGCTAGCCGCCTGGCCTCACCAAATAAACGATGAGGTGTTGGAACCTCATTTCCAACAAACGGTCAAATTCATTGAAGATCAGTGTTTAAATCACCGTTTAGAGTCCTTATTAATAAAGGACAAGACTCAAGGTCTAAGCGTGACAGAGCGGCGTGAATACGCCCTGCTGACTCAAGCACTTAAAGGCAGTGAAGTGCTCGAAAGCTAGCCAGAAATTTCACGGTCTGTTATACTACGCTATTCACCGCGTCAAACCGGCTTGGGGCACCCAGCTTAGGTACTTAAGCTGACGCCTGTTGTATTAATTTATCAGGGTGGAAGAGCAAATCTCTATGGATCCAACTCCTCAGTCACAACTAAAACTTCTGATTCAGAAAGGTAAAGAGCAAGGTTATCTGACATTCGCTGAAGTGAATGATCACCTTCCACAAGACATCATAGATTCGGATCAGGTCGAAGATATCATTAGCATGATCAATGACATGGGTATCAAGGTTTGCGAAAGCGCACCAGATGCTGATGAATTGATGATGGCCGAGACCACCACCGATGAGGATGCGGCAGAAGCTGCCGCTGCGGCACTTGCCACCGTAGAAAAAGAAATCGGCCGTACCACGGATCCGGTGCGCATGTATATGCGCGAAATGGGCACAGTCGAGCTTTTAACGCGCGAAGGTGAGATCGATATCGCCAAGCGTATCGAAGAAGGTATCAACCAGGTACAGATTTCTGTAGCCGAATATCCGGAAGCCATTTCTCACCTGCTTGAGCAATGGGATATGTTCGAAGCGGAAGAGATCCGCCTGAGCGACATTATTACCGGCTTTTTCGATCCTAACGAAGAAGATACACAGATCTCAGCCACCCATATCGGTTCAGAACTAAGTGACGATGACTTAGATGACGAAGACGACGATGGCGATGACAGCGACGACGATAGCTCGGAAGAAGAAACGGATAACGGTCCAGATCCGGAAGAAGCACGTATCCACTTCGAAAATCTGCGTACCCTGTACAACGGTGCTCGTGTAATTTTCGAAGAAAAAGGTCGCTCACACCCAGACGCGAAAGCAGCTATTGTTGAGATCGGTGAGCTATTCCGCACCTTTAAACTAGTGCCTAAGCAATTCGACCGCATGGTTAATAACATGCGCGATATGATGGATAAAGTGCGTGTACAAGAGCGCATCATCATGAAGCAGGCGGTACAGGTTGCGAAGATGCCGAAGAAAACCTTCGTTAAGCACTTTGCTAACAATGAAACCGACAGCGCCTGGCTAGACCTTGAAATCGCAGCCGGTGAAAATTACTCAACTATGCTGGCCGAATTGAAGCCAGAAATTGAGCGCTGCATCAATAAGCTTAAGCATATTGAGCAAAGCACAGGTTTATCAATCGAGCGTATTAAAGACATCAACCGTCGCATGAGCATTGGTGAGGCGAAAGCCCGCCGTGCCAAGAAAGAGATGGTTGAAGCCAACTTACGTCTTGTAATTTCAATCGCCAAAAAATACACCAACCGTGGTCTGCAGTTCTTGGATCTAATCCAGGAAGGTAACATAGGTCTGATGAAGGCGGTTGATAAGTTTGAATACCGTCGTGGTTACAAGTTCTCGACTTACGCGACTTGGTGGATCCGTCAGGCTATCACGCGTTCAATCGCTGACCAAGCCCGTACCATACGTATTCCGGTACACATGATTGAGACCATCAACAAGCTAAACCGTATTTCTCGCCAAATGTTGCAGGAAATGGGTCGTGAACCGAATCCGGAAGAACTTGCCGAGCGCATGATGATGCCGGAAGACAAGATCCGCAAGGTACTGAAAATTGCCAAAGAGCCGATCTCGATGGAAACCCCAATTGGTGACGATGAAGATTCGCATCTTGGTGATTTCATTGAGGATACCACCATTGAATCGCCAATCGACTCGGCGACCATGGAAAGCCTCAAGGGTGCAACCCACGAAGTGCTTGCTGGCCTAACTGCTCGTGAAGCGAAAGTACTACGTATGCGTTTTGGTATCGATATGAACACCGACCACACCTTGGAAGAGGTAGGTAAACAGTTCGACGTAACCCGTGAGCGTATCCGTCAGATCGAAGCCAAGGCTCTGCGCAAATTGCGTCACCCTTCACGCTCTGATCTACTGAAAAGCTTCCTAGACGCGAACAAATAACAGGCGTCTTATTAAAGCATTACAAAGGCCGCTTTTTAGCGGCCTTTGCGTATCATTTACAATATTCATCCAACATGGGGACTAACATGGCTTGGATTCAAATTCGCATTCGTGCCACCGAATCAACGGCGGACGCAATCAGTGACCATCTTATGGATGTCGGCTGCCCATCGGTCACCTTTATGGACACCAAAGACACACCCATCTTCGAACCGCAACCAGGCGAAGTAAGATACTGGGCAGAAACCACAGTGATCGGCCTGTTTGAAGCCACACATGATATGCAGGCGGTGGTCGACTACCTTAAGGTTCAGCCCGAGCTACAAGAGCAGTTCCACTACAAAATAGAACAGCTAGAAGATAAAGATTGGGAACGGGAATGGATGAAAAATTTCCAGCCGATTCAGTTTGGCGAACGCCTATGGATTTGCCCAAGCTGGTTAGATGTTCCAGATCCATCTGCGGTCAACGTCATGCTCGACCCGGGTCTGGCCTTCGGTACCGGCACGCATGCCACTACGGCCTTGTGTTTACGTTGGCTTGAGAGCCTGGATTTAAGCGGTAAAACCGTGGTCGACTTCGGCTGTGGTTCAGGCATTTTAGGTATCGCCGCCATTAAACTTGGCGCCGCACGCGTTATAGGTATAGATATCGATCAGCAAGCACTCGATGCCAGTATCGATAATGCCGAGCGCAATGGCGTTGCCGACCAACTTGAAGTTTACCTGCCGGAGAATCAGCCGAGCTTTGAAGCCGATGTGGTCGTTGCCAATATTCTTGCCCAGCCGCTACGCGAGTTAAACGAGGTGATTCTTGGCCTGTTGAAGTCAGGAGGCGAGCTTGCTCTTTCCGGAGTACTTGAAGAACAAGCCGAATCCGTGGCCGCTTGCTACGAGCATCAAGTGACTCTAGATCCCATAGCCCAGGAAGGTGAATGGGTGCGGATCAGCGGGATTAAAAAGTAACCGCTTTTGATCCTGCCCTGCACAGTGGACAAAAGTCTCTGTGCAGGCCATTTCTCACTCTTTTTACACTGTTTACGCTCCATCAACACCCCGCCATATAAGCCCTGTCAAGCCGGTGTTCATAAAACAGGCAAAAACCTTATTGCCCTCACTCGTTATAAAATGTCAATACAAAAAGTTTAAAAAAAAAGCACTTTTGTTCAATTTCTAGCCTTTGATTTTGCCTCAAAAAACCGTAAACTTAGCGCCCCTTGAAACGAGGTAAATTGTAACGCTGTGCAAATTGGTCCTTACCAGTTAGAAAACAATTTGATGGTTGCACCGATGGCGGGGATCACAGATCGCCCCTTTCGGCAGTTGTGTCGTCGCTTAGGCGCCGGACTGGCCGTCTCTGAAATGTTGTCTTGCAATCCCAAGGTATGGCAAACCGCCAAATCCATGGGGCGTATGGATCATAGCGGCGAATCGGGTATTCGCTCCGTGCAAATTGCGGGGGCTGACCCTGAGCTAATGGCGCAAGCAGCGCAGTTTAACGTTTCCAACGGCGCGCAGATCATAGATATCAATATGGGCTGCCCTGCCAAAAAAGTGAATAAAAAGCTCGCAGGCTCTGCCTTGTTGCAGTATCCGGACTTAGTCGAAGCCATAGTGAAAGCTGTGGTGGAAGCGGTAGATGTGCCCGTCACATTAAAAATCCGTACCGGCTGGGATGTGGACAACCGCAACGGCGTCGAGATTGCAGCGATTGCTGAACACAATGGTATTCAGTCATTAGCCGTACATGGGCGTACTCGCGCCTGTATGTACAAAGGCTATGCCGAATACGACACGATCAAAGCGATCAAGAGTTCAGTGTCGATTCCTGTGGTTGCCAACGGTGATATCAGCTCACCGCAAAAGGCGAAACAGGTATTAGAGTATACGGGCGCAGATGCCATCATGATTGGACGAGCCGCTCAAGGTCGCCCCTGGATTTTCCGGGAAATTGACCATTATTTAAAAACTGGAGAAATACTCCCGCCCCCGGCCATTACCGAGGTGCGCAGTATTCTGATGGAGCATTTAATCAATCTCCATCAATTCTACGGTGAGGCCATGGGGCCGCGGATTGCTCGAAAGCATGTTGGATGGTATTTGCAAGCCCACGACGAAGACCGTCAGTTTAGGCGAGTATTTAATGCGCTAGAAACACCTGAGACTCAGGTGGATGCACTGAATGAATACTTTGAAACTTATTGCTAATCCAGAAAGAAAGAGACAATACAACGATGTTTGAACAAAATGTGACTTCTCCTTTTATTACTAACGCTCACGTTCAGTCACAAGAGAAACCACAGCCTCTTCGCGACGCTGTTAAAAAAGCTGTTCACCACTACCTTAAGCAGCTTAACGGCCAGGACGTACAAGACGTTTATGAACTTGTTCTTTCTGAGCTGGAAGCGCCGCTTCTAGAAGAAGTAATGACCTATACACGCGGTAACCAAACCCGTGCAGCCATCTTACTGGGTATCAACCGTGGTACTTTACGTAAGAAGCTGAAAAAGTACGGCATGAACTAATTTATTCGCAGCCTTGAGCTGCACCGAAAAGCACCCTAGGGTGCTTTTTTATTTTCGCCCATACACGAAAATGACCGATGCATCGGTCACTGTGTTATACAAAAACATCATCATTGTTTAAAATAGGGTTTCTAAGCAAACCCCTTGTCTAACCCCTAGGTCGAATTCACCAATAACTGGTGCCACCTAAGACAAGATTATCTACTCAACTGAGGTAACAAAAACTACCATGGATACACATCGTCCAATTCGTCGCGCGCTCCTGAGCGTATCTGATAAAACGGGTATCGTTGACTTCGCTCGTGAGCTAGCAGCTCAAGGCGTCGAAATTCTTTCTACCGGTGGCACCTGCAAGCTACTTGCAGACAACGGCATCAAGGTAACTGAAGTATCTGATCACACCGGTCACCCTGAGATCATGGATGGCCGCGTTAAAACATTGCATCCAAAAATTCACGGCGGCATCTTAGCCCGTCGCGGCCAAGACGAAGGCGTTATGGCTGAAAACAACATAGATGCAATCGACATGGTAGTTGTAAACCTATACCCATTCGCACAAACGGTAGCAAAAGAAGACTGCTCGCTTGAAGACGCGATTGAGAACATAGATATCGGTGGCCCAACCATGGTTCGTGCCGCGGCGAAAAACCACAAAGACGTGACCATTATCGTTAATGCCGCCGACTACGGCCGCGTTATCGACGAAATGAAGGCCAATGAAGGTTCTACCTCACACGCCACCCGTTTTGACCTGGCCATTGCCGCATTCGAGCATACGGCTCAGTACGACGGCATGATCGCCAACTACTTCGGTAAAATGGTGCCTGACTACACCGAAGAAGCGGCAACCGATACTAAGTTCCCACGCACCATCAACATGCAGTTCACCAAGAAGCAAGACATGCGCTACGGTGAGAACTCGCACCAGGATGCGGCCTTCTATGTTGAAAACGACATTGAAGAAGCCTCGGTTGCCACGGCTAAGCAAATTCAAGGTAAGGCGCTGTCTTACAACAATATCGCCGACACCGATGCAGCCCTTGAGTGCGTAAAAGAATTCGATGCGCCGGCCTGTGTTATTGTTAAGCACGCAAACCCTTGTGGTGTGTCTGTAGGTGAAAACATCCTTGAAGCCTATGACCGTGCCTTTAAAACCGACCCAACATCGGCATTTGGTGGCATTATCGCCTTCAACCGTGAATTGGATGCGGATACCGCAGAAGCCATCATCGCCCGTCAGTTCGTAGAAGTGATCATCGCCCCTAGCATCAGCGAAGAAGCGGCACAAATCGTCTCTGCTAAACAAAACGTGCGCCTACTTGAGTGTGGTCAATGGCAAGCGCAAACCACAGGTGTTGATATCAAGCGCGTAAACGGCGGTATCCTGGTACAAGACCGTGACCAAGGCATGGTTTCCATGGGCGACCTTAAAGTGGTTTCTAAGCGTCAACCGACCGAGCAAGAACTGAAAGATCTTATGTTCTGCTGGAAAGTAGCCAAGTTTGTTAAATCAAACGCCATCGTATACGCCAAAGACGGCATGACTATCGGTGTGGGCGCCGGCCAGATGAGCCGCGTATACTCGGCGAAAATCGCCGGTATTAAAGCCGCCGATGAAAACCTTGAGGTTAAAGGTTCGGTTATGGCTTCTGATGCCTTCTTCCCATTCCGTGACGGTATCGATGCTGCGGCCGAAGCTGGCATTACTGCGGTGATCCAGCCGGGTGGTTCAATGCGTGATGAAGAAGTGATTGCTGCCGCTGACGAAGCTGGCATGGCAATGGTCTTCACCGGTATGCGCCATTTCCGCCACTAAGAAACTCACCGCCAGGGCCATTTAGGCTCTGGCGTGTTTTCGTAGACTATTCAAATCAATCTGCTATTTTGTGTTAACACATAATAAATATCACAAGGATTCGATTATGAAATTTGGCTTTAAAACCGCGCTAACCGCGGCCATCGCGCTTTCACTAAGCGCCTGCGTAAGCACCAGCACCAGTGAACAACTGACTGAAGCCAGCCAAGGCGAGCTAAGAAGTGCACAAGCACAAGCCAGAGATCAATATCGTCACCCGGTAGAAACTCTGACCTTTTTCGGCATCGAGCCGAATATGACAGTGGTTGAAGTCTCTCCAGGCGGTGGTTGGTACACGGATATTCTCGCTCCTTTACTTAAAGACGAAGGCACCTTGTATGCCGCCCACTTCCCGGCCGACTCGGACGTGAAGTATTACCAGCGCTCATTGGCTGGCTTTAAGGAAAAGATGGCCAATACTCGTGCCTATTCCGACATCCGACTCACCGAGTTCTACCCCGGCACCCACCATAATATCGCCCCGGAAGGCAGTGCCGATATGGTGCTAACATTCCGTAATCTGCATAACTGGTATATGAATGCCGACGAGCAAGGTGTTAAAGATGCCATGCGCGCCTTTTATACCGCCCTTAAACCCGGTGGCGTACTAGGTATAGTGGACCACCGTTTGCCGGAAACGCGCGATAGCGGTAAGGCCAAACGTTCGGGTTATGTTAAAGAGAGCTGGGTGATTGCGCTGGCACAAGAAGCTGGATTTGAACTGGTTGCGAAAAGTGAAATCAATGCCAATCCGAAAGACTTCGCCAACCATCCAAAAGGCGTGTGGACATTGCCACCAAGCCTGAGCCTGGGTGAGGAAGATCGCGCTAAATACGAAGCGATCGGCGAAAGTGACCGGATGACGCTGAAATTCATCAAACCCCTATAGGATTTATAAGCCATGAATGTACTAGTCATTGGCAGTGGCGGCCGCGAACACGCACTTGCGTTTAAGGCCGCTCAATCAAACAAAGTAGAAAAAGTATTTGTTGCTCCGGGTAACGCCGGCACCGCACTTGAGCCAAAGTTAGAAAATGTGGCCATTGGTGTTGAAGATATTGATGCACTTATCACGTTCGCGAAAGAAAATAACGTTGAACTGACTATTGTTGGCCCTGAAGCACCGCTGGTTATTGGTGTTGTTGATGCTTTCCGCGAGCAAGGCCTGGCAATTTTCGGCCCAACGCAAGGTGCGGCGCAACTTGAAGGCTCTAAGTCCTTCACTAAGGACTTCTTGGCACGCCACGATATCCCCACTGCGTTTTACAAAACCTTTGAGCAAATTGAGCCAGCGCTTGAGTACATCAAAGAGCAAGGCGCTCCTATCGTAGTTAAGGCCGATGGCCTGGCGGCAGGTAAAGGCGTGATCGTGGCCATGACCGAAGCGGAAGCGGAAGAAGCGGTACGCGATATGCTAGCCGGTAATGCCTTTGGTGAAGCCGGTAGCCGCGTGGTTATCGAAGAGTTCCTTGAGGGTGAAGAAGCCTCTTTCATCGTTATGGTCGACGGTAAGAATGTATTGCCATTTGCCACCAGTCAGGATCATAAGCGCGCTTATAATGGCGATCAGGGCCCTAATACCGGTGGTATGGGTGCCTACTCTCCGGCGCCTGTGGTGACCGCGGAAATTCATGAGCGCATCATGAATGAAGTGATCAACCCGACCGTTGCTGGCATGGCCGCGGAAGGTCACCCTTACACGGGTTTCCTATACGCCGGTCTTATGATTGCTGCAGACGGCACGCCTAAGGTAATTGAGTACAACTGCCGCTTTGGCGACCCTGAAACTCAGCCTATTATGCTGCGTCTACAGTCGGACTTGGTTGAGCTGATTGAAGCTGCTAACCGTGAAGAGCTGGATAAGACAGACATTCAGTTCGACCCGCGTGCAGCGGTAGGTGTCGTTCTTGCAGCCAAAGGCTACCCAGGCTCCTACCCTAAAGGCGACGCCATCTCGGGCCTGCTTGTTGACTACCCGGAAGGTGAGAAAGTCTTCCACGCCGGTACCAAGCAAGACGGTGACAAGGTAGTGACCGCCGGTGGTCGCGTACTCTGTGCCACCGCTCTAGGTGAAACCGTGACCGCGGCACAACAACGTGCCTACGAGCTGGTAAAAGCCATAGATTGGGACGGCGTTGAGTACCGTACCGATATCGCTTATCGCGCCATTGCTCGCGAAAGCTAGTCAGGCCACAAGGCCCATTGAGAAAGCGAAGCTCCGGCTTCGCTTTTTTATTGCCTGAAGTTTATCCGCCCAATCGCTGCAAACCCAGCTAGCCGAAGACAGTGCCGCGGTGGTCTGATACCATAAGCCCATACTTTTGCCATTGGGACGCAATATGCAAGGCACACTAAAGAAAATGAAAACCCAGCTCGGTGATGAGCAGAACCCGGCGGTGCAATACCAGCTTCCCGTTGGCGACGAACTATTACCGCTAAATGAGCTGATAGGCAAAACCCTGACCCTGACCTACAGCGGTAACATCTTCTGTTCCAGCTGCGGCAAGAAAACCAAAAAGAGCTACTCTCAGGGCCATTGCTTTGTCTGTATGCGTAAGCTTGCCAGCTGCGATATGTGCATTGTGAAACCGGAAACCTGCCACTATGATCAGGGCACCTGTCGCGAGCCGCAGTGGGGCGAAGAAAACTGCATGATCCCCCACTATGTGTATCTGGCTAACACCTCTGGGCTAAAGGTAGGCATTACCCGTCATACTCAGATCCCAACCCGTTGGATAGATCAGGGCGCCACGGCGGCCTTGCCTATTATCAGGGTGCAGACTCGTCTGCAATCCGGCCTGGTGGAAGTCGCCCTGGCGGAGTTTATTGCCGATAAAACCAATTGGCGCAATATGCTCAAGGGCACTCAGGTTGAAGTGGACTTGCTTGCCGCCCGCGATGAACTCTTGCCGCAGATCCAGGCTAAACTGGATGAACTGGCCGAACTGTTTGGCGCCACCGCGGTGGAAGTGCTGGACGAAGAGGTGGTCGAGATCAACTACCCAGTGGACACCTACCCAAGCAAAATCAGCTCCTTTAATTTTGATAAAGAGCCCAAGGTCAGCGGTGTGCTGCTCGGCATCAAGGGACAATACCTGATCTTTGATACCGGTGTAATCAACATTCGTAAGTTTGGAGCTTATGAGGTTGAGGTAGACTATAGCGCCTAGCAAATTCGCCGCTGCTGCTTGTAACCTAAAGATACTAATGAGTACCGGTCTTATCCCGCTGACCTAGGACAAAATATGCCCAAATTAGATTTTCCGGTACTGGCCGTTGAGTCAGACTATATCACCCTGTGCAGCGATGCCAGTGAGCTTAAGGCCGCGGATAACGGCCACCTGCTCTTTGTCCTCGATAGCCGTCATCACTACTTTGATGCCAAGGGCCAGCCCATTGATCGTCAATGGTCGCTGCTGTGTACCGCCCTGCAAGATTATTTAAGCGCCGAGGGACATTGCTGTGTGGCTAAGTTACAGCTTCAGGATGAGAGTCAGATCTGGCCTTTGCTCAACGACTAAATGGGTAACGGGCTGCTATTGCCCTTCATACGCCGCCAGTTGCCCACGCAGATAATGCTCAACACCGCGGGCCAGAGCCGATAAATGGTAGCCCCCTTCTAAAAATGACACTATGCCCAGCACCCCATGGGCCTTGGCAAATTCGCCGAGGCGCTGACTAAACCAGGCATAATCCTGCTCAACAAATTTGAGCGCCGACATATCGTCTTCCAGATGCCCGTCAAAGCCGGCGGATACAAAGATCAGCTGTGGAGCAAAATGGGTCAAGGCCGGTAACCACTGGCTTTCAACCAGACGGCGTAAGTCATTACCATCGCTGGCCGGTGGTAGGGGTGATTGGATCAGGTTGGCTCTGTCGACCGGCTCGGGGTTGGGATAAAGAGGATTTTGAAACAAGGAGCACAGCAAGACATTGCGCTCATCGGCAAAGATGCTTTGGGTGCCATCGCCATGGTGTACGTCTATATCCAAAATGGCAATGCGCTGTATCCCTTGCTGCTGCGCATAACGCACGGCGATAGCGAGATTGTTATAAACGCAGAAACCGGCGCTGTGCTCTCGGCTGGCATGGTGACCGGGCGGGCGCACCGCACAAAAGCCAGCGTCTATGTTTCCCGCTAACACCTCATCCACGGCCGTTAAACCGGCACCAACGGCACGCTCTATAGCCTGCAACGACTCGGGGCACAAGCGCGTATCACCATCGAGATCCGCATAGCCAAGATCCGGAATACGTTGCTCCACCAGGGACACCAACTGCTCGGAATGGACACTGAGAAAGTCCTTTCGTTCGGCCTTGCGCGCCTGTAATTGTGCTAGCTCTAAATCTAAGCCACTGGCAAGCAGGCGGTCTTGAATTACATCCAGGCGAGCGGGTGAGTCGGGATGATCGCTGCCCATTTGGTGGCGGCGACAGGCGGGGTGAGTGATAACGGCGATACGGGACATAAGCTGGCTACATTAAACACTTTAATCAAGAGCTTAACAAAGTCGCAGTGCCTTGACCCTGCGACTTTGGTGTTAGCTTGTATGCTTTCAGGACTGGCCTACTTCTTCGGACGTAAATCCAGGTTGCGGAAATCGAAGCTGAAATCGGTGACCTCGGTGGAAACGGCATGCATCCTGGCGCTGCTTACCTTATTTTGCTCATTCAGGGTAAAGTGGATAAAGGCATCCGCTTCGAGCATGGGCTCATCCCACTTAACAATAAAGCTGTTGCCACTGTGATGCTGCAGTTCGCCCTTTAAGCGCTTGGTGTGAGTAAAATCAATGCGCAGCTTGCCATCAAGTTGCTCGATAACCACGTCGCCATACCAGGCATCATGAAGCGTGCCGGTATAGTAGATAGGCGGTAAGGCGCTTTGATAATCTTCGACTAAACCCGGCTTGGCATTGGCGTAGGCCTGCTCCTTATTTTTAAAATGACGCTCGGCAAAACGCTCAACATAATCTTGATCCTCAAGCTCCAGCGCCTGCTCAAAGATTTCTTCGGTCACCGCCGAAAGCGCAGCAAAGGCCTGCTGATTCGACAGCACCACTACACCGAGCTTTTTCTCCGGCAGCAGAGAAACCTGCGACACCATGCCAAGAATACCGCCGCCGTGGCCGACGCGTTTATAGCCATGGTAATCAACAATAGACCAGCCTAAGCCGTAGCCACTGAACTGTTGTCTGGTCGCCGTAAAGGCCGCTTTAGAAACGGCGCGATTAATATGCGGCAGCCACATTTGCTCTTGCTGCTTGGCGCTAAACAGGGTCTCGCCATTGGCCATAACCCCGGCGTTAAGCTGGGTATTCAACCACAGACTCATTTCCTTCACGTTCGAGGCAATGGCACCGGCACCGCGGAAGTCTTCAAGATAATTGACGAAGAAGGGGTTCAGCTTGCCGTTAAAGGGAATATGGCCGGTGGCATAGTTGTTGTTGTCTTCTGCGATACGGGAAAAACCGGCGCGTGACTGCTCCATGCCCAAAGGCATTAGCATCTTTTGCTCGATAAAGTCCTGCCAACTCATGCCGCTGACACGGGCGACCACCTCACCGGCGGTAACAAACATCAGGTTATTGTAGGCATAGGTACTGCGGAAACTGGACTGAGGCTTTAAATACTGCAGGCTCTGGATGATATCGTCCACCGATTTATCCGTGTCCGGCCAAATCATCAGATCGCCCTGTCCCAATCCCAGACCACTGCGATGGCTAAGCAGATCGCGGATGGTCATCTCGCGCGTGGCGTACGCGTCATACAGGCGAAACTCCGGAAGATGGTCAATGACCTTGTCATCCCAGTTTAACTTGCCTTGATCCACCAGCATGGCCAAGGCCGCACTGGTAAAGGCCTTGGTATTTGAAGCTATCCCAAACAGGGTGTCGGCGGTTACCGGCTCCTTGGTATCGAGATGACGCACACCAAAACCCTTGGCATAAACGATGTCCCCCTCGGCGACCACGGCGACGGCCATACCGGGCACATCAAAACGGGCCATGGATTGCTCAATGGCAGCGGTAATTTTTTGTTCTTCCAGCTTGGCTTGCGCCGGGCTATTTAATCCCAGCAACACGGCGCTGCACAGCAGCAGCGTTTTAAATTTCATTGTTATTATTCCTTTTGAGTTACTTCTGAATCCTGATCTTCCAGCAGCGCCCATTTCGCCCTAACAGTCACCCTTCTGGGGTTGGCCTGAGTGGATCTGCATCTCCCTCAGGTGCCGCTCGCGATTGAGATCTTCAATACTGGCTTGGCGGGCGATTTCAGCAATATAGTGCTGTGGCAAGCTCGCCTCTTGGGCACCGCGATACACATGCTGGACATACCAATCGAACGGCAAGGCCACCCGATCTAGGGTATTGGCGATATAACAATAGGCTCGGACCTGCTCTTGCTGGTCGACTAAGGTCACCTCAATATGCGCGACGTCATAACGCGGCCCCTCGATTTTATGCAGATATTCCTGCTGCTCAACATCGAGTATCCACACCACGCCATACACGCTGGCACCAGTTTCACGGTGAATGGTGCACTTTCCCGAGCCGTCGAGGCTAAGCATATCGAAGCTCAGACGATAGTCGGGTAAATGGGCCACCCCGACGCGCCGAGCATTGGGCAAGCGCTCGCCAAGACGATGCGCCGACATATTGGAGCCGAAAGCAAAATAATATTGTGTCATAACAACACCACCTGAATCGCTAATACTATTAACACCACGCCGATGGCGCGGTCAAACCAGAACCCCTTGGCATTAAAAAAACCCCGAACCTGCTGCTTAGAAAGCAACAGCGACAACAGAGAAAACCAGGCCCAGGTTGCCAAGGCCATATAGAGACCATAGCCTAATTGCACCATTTTTGGCGTTTGTACCGATACTACCAGGGTAAAGAGCGAGAGAAAAAACAAGGTCGCCTTGGGGTTCAGGGCATTGGTTAAAAAGCCGCGGCGAAAGGCCACCAGCAAGTTCTGATGCAGCTGCGGTTGCGGCTGGGCCTGCTCAGACTCACCCGCCGCAGGCTTGCTACGCAGCGCCTGCACGCCTAAATAACCAAGGTAGAGAGCGGCCAAGTATTTCAGCACCATAAACAAGGTCGGCGCCTGAGAGATCAATAAGGCAACACCGAGCAAACAATAAAAGACATGCACCAGAATCCCGGCGCCCACCCCGGCACTGGTAGCCAAACCATTAGCGCGACCATAACTGACGCTGTGTTTAAGTACCACGGCAAAGTCCGGGCCTGGGCTGGCAACGGCAAAAAAGTGGGCAATGGCTATGGCGGCGAACTCGGGCCAATAACTCATGCCTGCTCCTTGGTGAGCAGAGAGAGCAACAAGGGATCGGCACTGGTTTGTCCTAAGGCGCGCAATGTTTTTGTCGCCTTTTTAAAATAGCTGCGCAGGTGCCCTTTTAGATGCGCCGCCCCTTTGTCTATGCCCTTAATATGACAAAACAGCGCCAATAGAAACACTTGTTGCTGCTCGGACAGCTCACTGGAGCGATTGGCATAGGGGTTATAACACTTGCCGCAACCGCCGCGGAATTGATACACGGTGTTACTCAGCATCACGCCAAAACCAAAGAAGCTGGCCACCACCTCTGTGGCGGCATCCAGGTATTGTTCACCACCAGGAGGCAAGTGACCGCCCTGATAAATCATGACCCGCGCCATACCCTGCGCAAAGCTGGCAATCAGATCCTGTGGCTGATTGATCTGTTGCGGGTTGTATGAGAGTTGTACCTGGCCATCACTACTCAGTAATTGAGCCTCTGGGCCGCGTAAACAATTCGCAAACGCCATACGCGGGAAGCGCTGCGGCTGACTCAGCTCAGGTGCGACCAACACCAGGGGCCATTTTTCAAGACCAGCGTACTGTTTTACCTGGGTAAAAACCTGTTCCGCCATTTGCGCCACGCTATGGCTCTGACCGGCAAAAAACGCGTTGGTGGGCAGGACCAATTGGCTTTGCTGGCGAAAATAATCACCATCAAAGTGTTCATAGGCCCATAAAAAGGTATCCAGCAGCCATTGCTGCTCTTGCTCTTCAAGTAAAGGCGAAGGTTTTAACCAGCTTAACATAGTCATTTTTATTGCAACTTAGGTTCTTACCGCCAAGCATACCAATTCAAATAGAAAATAACAGCCGGGTGCGACGACACACGCTCGGTGAACAAGGCACCAAGACTTGGCTCTATAGGCTTTGCGCAGAGGAACTGGCATTTTTCTAAAAATGTGCTAAACCAGATATACCAATTACATTAAAAAGTGCTCGTTAGATTGAGCATGGTTTTAATAAAATTGGTCTTTTTACTCACTGGCGCTACTTATGTAATGTTAACGAGTGTGACCATGCCCCATATCATCATAGAACATTCCGAAGACCTGCCGGTGTTACCACAAGTATTAGTGGACAAGGTGCACCAGGCCACCTATGCCAGCGGCCTATTCGAACTAGCCACCATTAAGACGCGTGCCATTGCCTACCAACATTATGAATTGGGGGATGGTAAGGACGGCTTTATCCATATATGCGCCTACATTATGGCTGGGCGCACTCGCGAGCAAAAGCAGCAACTGAGCAGCCAACTGCTGGAGTGCCTTAGCACCTACTGCCGCCGTTCAGATTGTTTAAGCGTGGATGTGCGTGATTTAGATCCAGAGATCTATCTGAAGTGCTAAGCGTCGGGAGTCCGTGTCTCGGTGCCATATAGACGCTGCGCATTGTCGCAGGCTAAAGAGCTAAAATGGGGTAAATCCATGGCTTGATAGTCCAGCCACAGCTGCTGATAGCTGGTTTTAAATAAGCATAAGGGGAAATTGCTGGCGAGCATTACCCGTTGGAAGCCCAAGTGCAATATTGCTGTGCGGATCACCTTTTGCTGCCAGTTTATATCACCATCCGGGTGAGTTATTTCCCAGCCGCAACATTTAAGATGAATATTGGTGTAAGGAGCACATTGGCTTAGGCCTGCAACCCAAGCATCCCAGTTGTCTGGTGTCACCAAGCCGGCATGATTGATCACTATATCCAGCCTTGGATTGGCCTTGGCATGGGCCACAACAGCGGCCGCTAGCTCGGGCTCACACAGACTAAACTGGGCCTCAAAAAGCAAGCCCTGCTCACAAAGCAAGGTAAGATTTTTACCTACATTAGGGCTTAACAGGCGCTCTCCATCAAGGTCTTCGGTGATATCGCGAATTCCGCGTAACAAGGGGAATTTTAACCGCTGCAAAGAAGCGGCGAACTGCTCAGGCGCTTGGTCTATGGCCGCATAACTGATTGCCGGGCCTCTAAAGCCCAGCTCTTGCAGCCAGTCCAGCTCTTTGGCTGGGTGTTGATTGTCAAACCCCGCCTCAATATGGGCAACGCCTTTTAACTCTAGGCCGTGCCCGAGTATCAGGTCAGCCATGGAAAAGTCACGCTGAATGCACTGCTTTTGCGGCCAAAACGGCGGCCCTTGCTGCTTAAGCCAATAATAATCCCCACGGCCATAAGCGAAAAAATGCACATGGGGATCAAACACGGGCGTAGTCATGGACTTAGCCATGGGTGTTGCCAAAGGCTTCTCCATTAAGGCTGCCACGGACTCATTACTGCGCCGTATAACCACCATCAATAACCTGCAGGGAGCCGGTGATAAAGCTGGCTTCTTCACTGACCAAAAAGGCCACCAGATTGGCCACATCTTCAGGCTGCCCTAAGCGACCAAGAGGCTGCAGTGCCGACTCCTCGGCCACCACGGTATCCTTATCGGCACCTGTATTGGCGCAGAAGTTGTCGATTGCACTGTGGAACAATGGCGTTTCTATGGTACCCGGACACACGGCATTGGCACGAATGCCAAACTCGGCATAATCCAGCGCTGTGGTTTTCGTCATTGAGGCCAGTGCCGCCTTCGACAGGTTATAGGCGAAGGAATTGCGTTTACCCACCAAGGCCTGATCGGAAGAAATATACACAATAGAACCTCGTTTGGCCTCACGCATCAAGGGCAACACGGATTGCGTCGCGGCAAAGGCACCCTTGATGTTCAGGGCAATCACTTCATCGAGCATGGCCTCAGAGGTTTGCTCAATATTGGCACTGCGGTGAATACCGGCGTTGCAGACCAAGACATCCACACGCTCTTCGCGCTCACAGATGTCGGCGATCACCCGCTGCACACTGGCCACATCGCGCACATCACAATGGCGATACTCGCCTATATCGGAAGTGACAATATCCAAGTTGTAAACTTTATATCCCTGGTTTGCTAACTTTTCTACAATGGCCAGACCAATTCCCTTGCTGCCACCCGTTACAATAGCGACTTCACTCATATTCATTTACGCCTTGATGTACATATCAGCTAATACTAGCATCAGCGCTAAATAAAAATATAGGATTAAAAATAATGACATTTCGTCTTGATATGAAAGTGCGCGACTACGAATGCGATTTGCAAGGGATAGTTAATAACAGCGTGTACTTCAACTACTTGGAACATGCCCGCCATGAGTACCTGTTAGAGCAGAATGTTGACTTTGTGGCTTTGGCCAAAGAGGGTATCAACCTGGTGGTAGTGCGCAGCGAAATGGATTATAAGGCTTCCTTGGTACCCGGCGATAAGTTTTATATCGGCGTTGAGATGGTGCGCGAAAGCCGCCTTAAGTTTGCCTTTATTCAGAATATTTACCGCGCCAGCGACGACAAGCTGGTGCTTAAAGCCAAAGTTATCGGCACCTCAGTCAATGCCGAAGGACGTCCCTTCTTGCCAGCGCAGTTAGAGCGTTTATTTGCGGCCTAGGACTCAGGTTCCAGGCGCAACACCAACGACAAAGGTAAGGGTATGAGCCCCTGTTAAGGTCAGGGTCTCTTTATCCATCTGTAGCAGTGGCGATGACTTTAGGGTGCTTAGCAAGGCACTTTCATTGCGCTGCACTTCCCCCTCACAGACCCTGTAAGTCATGCCCAGATTAGTGACCTGCAACCTTTGTTCTTCCACCTTGCTGCTGGCGAAAAAGTGATTGCAACCGGTGTGGCCGTTTAACTGCAGTGCGTCGATAAAACCCACATAGGTATTATCGGTTTTTACCGCTTGCCCATCTATGCTGGTTAAATACCAGTGTTGAAATTTGAGTGCATCGGCTGTGCGCTGATCTTGTGCGGCACAAGCCGTTAATCCGGTTATTAACACCATCGCCAATATTAAATTCTTTCTCACCCTTGTGACCTTGAACTCACAGCTGCTAATGCCCTCAATGCTAAAGCAAAGACAGTAAATTTGCACCGATAACGACTTAATAAAGTGCCATAAAACTTAACTTTTAACTTCCTTTTTACACCCACATACGCTTTAGTATAGAGTTAGTAACAGAGCACCTAAAAAATGGATTTCGACATGACGACCCAGCTTATAAAACCTTTACTTATTAGCGCCCTGAGCGCTTCGCTTCTGGCCTGTGGTGGTGGTAGCACAGATGACAATGGTGGCGACACCCCATCCAGTTGGACCCAAGGCGTTTTTGCGCCGTCTAGTCAGTTCAAAGGACAATGCAGCGCCATCAACGAGAAAAACTGGCTGCGTTCTTGGAGCAATGAAACCTATTTATGGTATGACGAAATCATCGACCGAAACCCGGCTTCCGTTGCCGGAGTTATCGACTACTTTAATACCTTAAAGACCAATGCCACTACCGCCTCCGGCGCGGCTAAGGATAACTTTCACTTCAGCTTGCCCACCGACGAATACCAGAAAATGCAGGAAAGCGGCGCCGTGATGGGCTATGGCTTTAATTTCAAGTTAATTCGCAGTGCACCACCTCGCGAAGTGGTGGTTAGCTACACCGACCCTGACACCCCTGCAAGTGCAGCAGGAGTGAGACGCGGCTGGGAAATCATTGCCGTAAATGGCGTCGATATGATCAACAGCGACGACGTAGAGACGCTCAATAGCGCCCTATTCCCAAGTGTTAAGGGCGTACAAAACACCTTTACCTTTAAATTGGTCGGTTCAAACGAGGAGCGCAACATCACCCTGACCACAGGTGAATTTATCCAAGATCCTGTGATGAATGTGAGCACCATAGCCACCAACAGTGGTAATGTCGGTTATGTTCAGTTTAACGATCACAATGCCCCGGCGGAGCGCCAATTGTATGATGCCTTGAATCAGTTGGCAGGAAGCAACATTAGCGATCTGGTAATCGATATGCGCTATAACGGCGGCGGCTATTTAAACATGGCGGCGCAGCTGGGTTATATGGTCGCGGGGCCATATAATACAGACGGCCTTATTTTTGAAAAAACCATTTTCAATGACAAATATCCAAACACCAACCCGGTGACCGGCAGAGCGCTCACGCCCATCCCCTTTATTGATGAGTACCTGGCTTTCGATCCCGACTCAGGGATCCGCAAGGGCACCAAGTTGCCAAGCCTCAACCTGGATCGCGTTTTTGTCCTGTCATCCAGCAGTACCTGTTCGGCCAGTGAGGCGCTGATCAACGGCTTAAACGGCATCCCTGCCGCGCGCGGTTTTAAAGTTATCCTCATTGGCGGTAATACCTGTGGTAAGCCCTACGGCTTTTACCCCACTGATAACTGTGACACCACCTTCTTCACCATTCAGTTTACCGGCGTAAACCATGCCGGCTTTGGTGAGTACTCTGATGGTTTTGCTCCAGAAAACACACCGAACGTCGAACTGGCCCCCGTCTATGTAGAAGGATGTGCGGTGGCCGATGACTTCACCCACCTCTTGGGTGATCAAAACGAAGCCATGCTGGCAGCGGCGTTAAACTATCGCACCACAGGCTTTTGCCCGGCTCCCACTACGGCGGCAGGCTTAAAAGGTTATGCGGTGCAAAGCACTGTTTCAGAGGTGGGACTGAGTATTAGCGACAACCGCTGGCAAACCCAGTTGAAAAACAACCGCGTAGTAACCCCCTTACCCAAGGAGCTTAACTAATGCGTAAGTTTTGGTCTCACAGCCTGCTGGCGGCGCTCACACTGGCCACCAGCAGTGGCTGTAACAGTACGGTGAATCAGGACGACTTGCGCCCGGCGCTGCTGAGCGAACCAAACCAGCAAGAGGTTGCAACCCTGGTTGCCCAAGCTCTGAACATCAAGGAAGTGAAGGTGCGCGAAGACGTGTTTATGCAAAAAAGCTCATTGGTGCTGGAGTCACCACCCTTTAGCGATGCGCAGGGCAATCCTTTAATGGGCAAGCAACTGGAAATGCCCCAGCGCTTTATGCTGCTCACCGATGGTCAGTTGTGCTATTTGCAGCACCTTAATAGCGAGCAGATATTGCCCGCCCCGACCCTGACTTGTCGTTAACAAAAAAGCGCCGGCTAATGTCGGCGCTTTTTTCTTACCCATTTATTAATATCTATTTTATCTCTACCCGAGCCGAGCGCATCACCACCTCATCGTTAAGCTCGATACCTATACCCGGCTCCTCACTGACCTTAAACTTGCCGTTGACCGGCTGCGGATCTTGAATACACAACTCGCGGTTCCATTTTTTAATGGCATAGGTGTGGTGTTCATGGATTAAGAAGTTGGGGATCGCCGTCTCCAGGTGCAATGACGCCGCGGTCGCTACCGGGCCGCCGCAGACATGAGCCTGAATACGTACATCGAAAATATCGGCGTAATCACACACCTTTTTGGTTTCGGTAAAACCGCCACACAGGCCGATATCCGGCTGTAATACGTCGATACTCTGATCTTCCAGATAAGGGCGTACGCCCCAACGGTTATACAAGCGCTCGCCACCGGCAATGGGCACGGCAACCTTGTCGGCCACCTTGGCATGCAAGGAATGATTCAAGTAATTCACCGGCTCTTCGTAATACATGCAGTCGAATTCCTCGGCAATTTCACCGATTTGAATCGCAGACGTAGCACCGGGCAGGCTATGACATTCAAAAATAATATCTACCTCATCGCCCACGGCTTCTCGGATTGCCTGCATACGAGCGCGATACAGCTTCATTTCCGCGCGGGAAATTATCTTGGTGCGATCATAATAGGTGTTGCCGTGCTTATCGTATTGAATGGGATCCACCTTCACCGCATCATAGCCTTCGGCTATAGCCTTAAGTGCCGCCTCGGCATATTCTTGCGGCTGCACCAGGGCTTTAAACTCGCTGTCCCAGTCAAACTGCAGTTGCGACGCATAGGTACGCAGCTCATCGTTTACCTTACCACCGAGCAGCTGATACACAGGTAAGCCCAAGGCCTTGCCCTTGATATCCCAAAGCGCCGTATCTATGGCACTCATGGCTGCATAGACTACCGGGCCGCCGCCCAAGCCCCAGAAGCTCTCACGCAACATGCGCGACCACAGTAGCTCGGTTTGAAACGGGTCGTGACCGATCAAAAAGGCCTCGGCCATTTCCTTGATCATGGCCGCCGCAGCGCTGTGGCCTAGATCATAAGCTAGACCAGCCTCACCGACACCACTGATCCCTTCATCGGTGTGAATACGAACAAAAACGGGTGTCCAGGCTGGACGGTCTGGGCAGTGAATGTCGAAAACTTCAACGCGATTAACTTTCATATTCTTTCCTTCTTACTCGGCAAAACCCGGGTCTAAACGATACGCTTTGCGTAACATTGCAGGCCATGCTAACTGCCCGCCGGTGCTGCCGCTGTGCACCACATTGGCTTGATGATAAATGTTGTCGATAATGGCTTGCGGCACCCGAATCGGGTTCTGCTTCATGCTTTGCATCGCCACCTGAATTTCACAGGCACGTTGCAAGTCATAAAAACGCATAAAAGCATCACCCACCGTAGGGCCGACGGTTAAGCCGCCATGATTCACCAGCAGCATATGGTTGGTGGTGCCTAAATCACGCTGCAAACGCGCCTTTTCATCCTCGTTCACCGCCAACCCTTCATAGTCGTGATACGACAAGGATGGCAGGGAGAACATAGAATGTTGTGAATAAGGCTGAAGCCCGCCTTCAACGCTGGCCACGGCAATGGTTTCCTTGGTGTGCAGATGGATCACGCAATGGGCATCGTCACGCACTTCATGAATGGCGCTGTGAATGGTAAAGCCGGCAGGGTTAATCTCATGCGGGGTATCATCTAAGATCTCGCCGTTAAGATTTACCTTCACCAGATTCGAGGCGGTCACCTCATCAAAACTCAGCCCAAAGGCATTAACCAGATACTCGTCGGTGCCAGCAATACGCGCCGACATATGAGTGTAAATCAGATCGCCCCAACGCATATGGTCAACCAAGCGGTAACAGGCCGCCAGGTCGACGCGCAGGCGCCATTCTTGTTCGCTGACCTTATCTTTAAGGTTTAATTTAGGTAACTGGGGGATCAGGGTCATGCACTACTCCGCACAATTTATAGATGGATAGAAGTCTAAACACTTATCAACTGCCATTCAACAAAAAACCACCGCAGAGTAAAACTCATACGGTGGTTTTTTATCTAAATTTGTACCTGACGTTATTTAACGCCAGCAAGGTACTCGGCAATCGCAGCAAATTCTTCGTCAGAAACGGTCGCTACCATGGCTTTCATCGCCATTGACATGCCGTTGGCACGAGCGCCAGACTTGATGTCTTTCATTTGCGCCACTAGGTATTCTTTGTTCTGGCCAGCCAGCTTAGGATAAAGCGGCATAATTGGCGCGTTGCCGTCGGCACCATGACAGGTGTGACAGTTTTTCTCTGTGTATAACGCCTTGCCGTCTGCCGCTTGCGCATTCATCGCCATTGCAGAAACAGCAATCGCACCGGCTCCCATAAGTACTTTAGTGAACTTTTTCATAATATTTACTCTTATAATTGACGGTAAAATTTGGGGAGGTTCCCCCCCACTAGCAATGAGTGTAGACCCTTGTTCTTTACTGTAGCAACTAAGAATTAACAGACGCTGAGCATCCGGCAATCAAAAAATGGCGCATTACCACATCAGATCATCAGGAACTTCGTAGCCTGCATAAGGATCGTCCTCATCGACATCTTTATCATCGCTTTCAACATGGAAAACAATATATTTTTCATCTACTTCAGCGATTTTACGCGCAGGTTCATCCTGCAATACATAAAATTTTCCTTCCAGCACACAAATGGCCAAGCGACCATTGGCCAGGGCTTTTTGCGTTTGTGCATTCACCTCAATTTCCTTCACCTTGTTTTCATAGGTGAAGTTAAAGGTCAGTGGACCGCGAATTTCGTCCTGGTTGTGATGCTCTAAAATCTGCTTCACACGGGCTACCTGTTCACGCTCTTTGAGCTCTTCCTGGCGTTGCTCATTAAGTTGTGTCGCTTTTTCCTGCTGCGCCTTTTTGGTTTGCTCGATATGCTTTTGCAAATCGCTTTGATCGCTCGTGGCACCTTTTTTCTTCTTTTTCTTTTGCGCTTTGCGCTTTTCTGTTTTTGCCACCTTGGCCTTGTGCTCGGTGGTTAAGCCTGCTTTTAGCAGTTGATCTTGTAAAGAACCCATAATTGTCACTTTCAACAAACTAACTTAATAAGGTTATTTTACCCATCCTTTGACGAAATGACAGTAGCATGGCCGAACTGATGCCACTTTGATTAATCGCAAGCTTTATCCCTCTCTTTGAGGCTATGATACACTCCCTCGCGCCTGGTCTCTGACGTCCGTTATTATGCCCTATTGGTTGTTGCTCTGTTGCTCTGTGGTGATATTTTTTGTGCTGTATGCGGTGCAGCCTCTGCTTGCGCTTTTTGCCCAGCAATATCAGGTCAGCCCCGCCAGTGCCGGGTCGCTAATGACCTTAACCATGCTTCCCTTGGCCATAGCCCCTTTGTTTTATGGCGTTTTTCTCAATCGTCGTAACCTCTATCGGGTGCTGCAAATTGTGATGCTGGTGCTGGCCGTTAGCAATGCCCTGGTCCCCCTGTGCACCGAGTTTTGGCAGTTACAATCCCTGCGCCTGTTACAAGGCCTGGCACTACCCGCCGCCCTCACGGCCATGACCGCCAGCATAGCTTTGCGCTTTAAAGGGGAAGATATCAACACCAAAATGAGTGGCTATATCGGCAGTACCATAGCCGGTGGCTTTTTAGGTCGCGCCCTGGCGGCGGGTTTTGCCGAATACCTGAGCTGGCAGAGCTTCTTTTGGCTAAATTCCTTACTCTTGATCTTGTTGGCTTTACTGATTCGCGCCAAGACCGAGCCCGTCTATCAGGCCCACACGCCTTGGCGGGGGAATATCAAGGCGCTGGCCACAACGCGCATTATCAGCCTCTATGGGGCGGTGTTTTGCATGTTCTTTTGCTTTGCCGCACTGCTGAATTACCTGCCCTTTATTCTGCGCAGCACCTATGCCATGAGCAGCACCAAAAATATTGGCTTAGTCTATAGCGGCTATTTACTTGGCGCCTTAGCGACCTTGATCACCCCCTATCTGCACAGGCGCTTTAGGAATGTGTTTGCCTTGCTCGGCGGCGTATTTATATTCTATTGCGCCACCATAGTACTGATGTTCTATCAGCACCTGAGCGTGTTCCTTATCGCCTTTACCTGCTTCTGCGCCGCCATGTTTATTATTCATGCCAGTGCCGCACCGCTGGTGAATCGCCTCAGTAGCGCCAGTGCCAGTCTGACCAATGGTGTCTATGTGTCGTTTTATTACAGCGGCGGCGCCCTGGGCTCATTTTTACCCGGGCTGCTTTATCAGGAATATGGCGAGTATGCGTTTTTGACCTGTATTTTGCTTGTCTGCTTAATGGGTTATGGCTTAATAGTGCTGCCGCAACGCTTAGCCACGGGCAACACCAAGGGCTGACGCTGCCAGTGCTTAAACAAACTGTTGAGCCCGGCCTTGGGCATAAGCCAGGTTTGCTCATTATCGAAGGGATGGCAATGGTACAAGGTTTCGTCTTGGTTAATGTTTTGGGAATCATCCCAAATAGCCGCATCCAGCCATAACTCCACCTCCTGCTGAGGGTCATTCATCAGGGCCAGCATGGATACACAACCGGGGCGCACACCCAGATAGCGCAGTAAGCGATCATCGGAAGCAAAACCTAAACGAGACACCTGCTGCGCCTTCGACAGCGCCTTAAGATCCACCAGCGCATCATGGGCGGTGATCAGCAAAAAGTGACGACGGCCGTAATTGTCGCGCAAAAACAGGTTTTTCAAACGCACGCCGGGTCGGTGCAGGGCTATTTCATCGGCGGCACTGGCGGTGGCCAGCGGCGGATGGGTGATCTTTTCACAATCGATATTCAGTTGCGACAACAGCGCAGCCAACTCTTCTATACTTGCCGCCATTACAAACAAACGCCACGCAACTGCACGCTAAAGTCGCGCCAGAGAACCTGGTTTATCTCATAGGCATCGGGGCAATAATCGCGCTCTTTTAACTCTTTTTTCAGCGCCGCTGCTGCTTCATCTTCAAGTTGTAACTTAAGCACCCTGGATTCATCAAAATGCTCGCGTTCGATATAAGTTTTCATTTGCTTGCGACTGATGGGCTTGTTGAGATCCAAGGCGGCACGCTTACTGGCTTTAACCGTCATCACATAGGCAAAAATCTTGCGCCCCTGATCATCAAGCTTGGCGTAAAAATCCTGACTATGAATTTCATATTGACGCTCATCCGGGGCGGACGAGCAGCCCAGTAACAAGGCGGTAAATAATAAAAGGGACAGAGCGCTTTTCATAACTTCGACTGTTGTTCTTATACTTACCCGCTACTGTAACAAAGCCCGCACACATTTGGTCAATTTATCGCAGTTTTTTCTGTTCCCATGCTTGACCAGCATCTAATAATTTATAAAATGATCAGCATTCCTTCGGGAGTCCACCTAAGAAGTGGGGCTATAGCTCAGCTGGGAGAGCGCCTGCCTTGCACGCAGGAGGTCAGCAGTTCGATCCTGCTTAGCTCCACCACTTTCTTTCTATATCTAATTTATTGGTTTGCATCCCTGCGACCACCCAGCTCGGTATCCTTACCTCGCGTTCAAAACTAAAAAAGCAGTGCTTTTTTCGGGCGTTTTTC
>NZ_PQCE01000064.1:0-301 GCF_002964725.1 Pseudoalteromonas sp. T1lg76 | reverse complement strand
TCGTCCTGAAGCTGGGTCCCGGCTCGGGCATCCACGCCCTCGCGTTCGGCACTCCAAGAGTGACGTTATATGCAATAGGTGAGTTCGGTGTAAGTAAGTCATCCTGACGCTGCGGTCCGGCTCGACATCCGTGTCTCGCGTTCGAATTTACAAGAGTGACCTGAGTGACGCTAGAAGTTGGTAATAGTGATAACAATTCTTCCTGAAGCTTGGGCCCGGCTCGGGCATCCACGCCCTCGCGTTCGGCACTCCAAGAGTGACGTTATATGCAATAGGTGAGTTCGGTGCAAGTAAGTCATCC
>NZ_PQCE01000063.1:0-2405 GCF_002964725.1 Pseudoalteromonas sp. T1lg76 | reverse complement strand
ATAGTCAAGAAAACGACCCAATCGCGTGCTTTTGTCGCAAGATGAAAACGAGCAATAGCTATTTTTAATAATATTGGCAATAAGTTAACTAGTCTGTTAAAAATATATCATTCAGAAAAGTGAGCGGTAGCGTAGTAGAAAAACGCGCGATTCGCTCGCTATAAACATGTTATGCCACAGCCAGAAAATATGGAGAAAAGGAAATGGATCTTAATTCACTACTACTATTTATAGTCGCTTGTCTTGCTATCAATATGATACCAGGGCCAGACGTTATCTATATTGTTTCAAACACAATGAAAGGTAAGTTGGTCACTGGGTTCAAAGCTGCAATGGGACTTGGTATAGGTTACTTTGTTCATACTATAGCAGCTTCATTAGGATTATCTGCAATTATCCTCAGCTCAGCGGTAGCTTTTAGCGCAGTCAAATGGTTAGGTGCCGCTTATCTAGTCTATTTGGGTGTTCAGTCGTTACTTTCAATGTGGCGTGGGGATAGCACATTGAAAGTAAGTGAAAGCGTTGAAAGTGATAAAAATGTATTTGTACAAGGCGTAGTTGTTAGTGTCTTAAACCCGAAAGTTGCACTGTTCTTTCTTTCGTTCCTACCTCAGTTTATTAACACATCATCAGGTTCGGCTTCGATGCAATTATTGTGTCTTGGTTTGTTATTTAGCGTACTCGCTACAATGTGTAATATCCTATATGCATCAGTAGGTAGTTGGGTCTTTAGTCGCCCGAATTCTCAGCGCTACTCAAGAGGGCTAGAGGGCGTTTCTGGTGTGTTACTTATTGGGCTAGCAAGCAAAGTTGCAATCAGCGATCGCTAGTGGCATAACAAAGCATTTAAGAGTGATTCGCAACGCTTGGCAGTTTCGCTTCGCTCAAGTATAGCCAAGCGCCGCTCACACCTTAATGCGGCGTTAGCAGTACAAGGAAAGTTTCGTGGATTCATCTAGTTTCAGAGACAAAATGCTCTCCCAGATTACCATCGGTTATGATTGGGACACGTTAAATAATTTCGCTGAAATAAAGCTTATCTCAAATAAAGGTGATATCTCTTCATTTACAATTTATAAACTCACTGAATATTCACTTTACGATGATTTTTCAGCTAGTTACATTAGTCAATGTAAACTCATTATAAATAATTCAATGGTCTATTTAAGTTTGGATCCATACGATGAGCTATCTAATCAGATAGATCTGGATAATGATTGTTTATGGTTTAAAGGCAGTAACATTGAAAAAGTGTAATGTACTGCTAACAAGTTACTCAAAAGGACGTAAAACGCTTGGCTTGCGCTCCTTCGTCGCTAATTTTAGCCAAGCATTTTACGCCCATTAGTAAGGCGTTATGCATATAAGGATTTAGATGCGCACTTTCGGTGAAATAAATGGAGTTAGTCCAGGTGATATCTTCGATAACAGAGAAGCTTTGGCTAAAGCTAAAGTTCACCCTCCTTTAGTTGCAGGAATAAGTGGTGGTAAAAACGAAGGTGCTGACTCTATCGTACTTTCTGGGGGGTATGAGGATGACGAAGACTTTGGTGACGTCATTATTTATACGGGCGCAGGAGGTCAACAAAATGGTAAACAGGTTTCAGATCAAGAGCTAGATGGTGTAAACCTAGCTTTAGCTAAAAGCAAAATTGAAAATCTTCCAGTCCGAGTAACTCGCGGACACAAACATCAAAATGAATTAAGCCCAATAAAAGGCTACCGATATGCAGGGCTATATCACGTAGAAAACTACTGGTACGAAACAGGAAAATCTGGGTATAAAGTTTGGAGATACAGGTTAATTGCTCAAGAGGGCTCATCTGCTGACTACATAGTAAAAGAGCCAACTGGCGAATATGATGCTCCAGGTAGAAAACCATCAACAGTTAATCGTATTGTAAGAAACTATCAAAAAGCTAAAAATGTAAAGTCTTGGCATAACTACGAATGCCAAGTATGTGGGATAGCAATTAAAACCAGTGCTGGCTTATACGCTGAAGCAGCTCACATTAAACCTTTAGGTGAACCACATAACGGACCAGATATAGAAAGCAATCTTTTGTGTTTATGCCCTAACCACCATGTCATGTTCGACAATGGTGGCTTTGCTATAAGTGATAGTTTAGAGCTGATAGGTATTGAGGGTAAACTTAATGTCGTAAAAAAACACCTCATCAATATCGACTTTATTAGGTACCATCGAGAGCATTATCACAAAAATGCATAACAAGCTGTTTAACAAGGACAAAATACAGTTGGCTTTTGCTCCTTCGTCGCTTAATTTTAGCCAACTATATTTTGCCCATTAACAGGGCGTTATGTTTAAAGGCATGATTCGATATTTAATTTTAAGTTTAGGTGTATTTATTTCTGGCTGTTCTCTATTCAAAATTGGAGAGAAT
>NZ_PQCE01000007.1:0-81587 GCF_002964725.1 Pseudoalteromonas sp. T1lg76 | reverse complement strand
GGCGAGCAAGACCGAAGCAATGCTTCGCAGCTTAGCGAGGTGAGCGCATGGATGCGCGATGTAACCAAGCTTCATGGATGAATTTAACCAGATAAATCAGTGATTATATTCACCAGAATGCGTTTAGATTGAACATAAAGTAAACCACAAAGATAAACAGGCCCTCTAAACGCCGGGCATTTTACAGCAAATGCCGCGGCTTAGCTAGGAAAAGGAGGACCTTTGTCCTTGTTTATGCAGTGGCCACAATAACGGCTCTTAATGGTGCCGGATAGCCCTCAATAGTCTTGTTTGGATCATTAGGGTCTAGGAAATCGGCCAGAGATTCATTTTCCATCCATTCGGTGCGGCGCTGCTCGTTGAGCGAGGTTTGGTCGGTGTCGACGACGCGAATATCCTTAAAGCCAACACGGCGCATCCACAGCATCAGGGCTTCTGTGCTGGGGATATACCAGACATTACGCATTTTCGCATATCTGTCCTCGGGTACCAGAACTGTATTGATATCGCCCTCAATAACCAGGGTTTCTAACACCAGTTCGCCGCCTTTGCGCAACTGAGCGCGCAACTGGGCCAGGAAGTCGATGGGCGAACGGCGGTGATACAGCACGCCCATGGAAAACACGGTATCAAAGGCTTTGAGTTCCGGCAGTTGTTCCACCCCTAACGGCAGCAGGTGTACCGCTGGGTCTGGGTTATAGTGCTTAATGGTTTGGAACTGACAAAGGAATAAATCGCTTGGGTCAATGCCGACTACCAGCTCGGCACCTTCGCCGCGCATACGCCATAGGTGATAACCCGAGCCACAGCCGATATCCAGCACCTTGCGCCCATGCAGTGGGCTGATATGAGGTAAAACTCGATCCCATTTCCAGTCGCTGCGCCATTCGGTATCAATATCAATGCCGAACAAAGAGAAGGGACCTTTACGCCAGGGCATAAAACGCTGCAATAAATGGATAAGCTGCTTGCGCTGGCCTTCGTTAATATCCTCGCTGGTACCTACTTGCACCTGAGTTTGAATATTCACTTCTGAGGCGTTCAATTCAGGCAGGTTATTGAGTACTTTTTGCCATTTCGGCATATCGCCATGGCGGGCTTCGTCTTGCCAGTGTTGTAGTTGCGCCGGCAAGGTATTGAGCCAATGGCTGAGCTCGGTGCAGGCAATATGGCGATAAAATTCGTTAAACCACTGATTCATAGTTGTTCCGTTTATTTAATTGCGACCATGGAGCAAAAGTTAAAGCATTGATACCACACCTGGGTTTGGCTGAAGCCAATCTCATTAAGGCGGGTGAGGTGTGTGCTCAGGGTGTCGGTGCGCATCACATTCTCGATGGCGGTACGCTTTTGGCTGATCTCCAGCTCGGAATAGCCGTTGGCGCGCTTAAAGTCGTGGTGCAGATCGATCAACAGGTCGTCGACGATTTGATTTTCACCACGCAGCTTTTCGCTCAACAGTAAAACGCCGCCGGGCTTAAGGGCGTTGTAGATACGGCTTAATAGCGCCTGGCGTTTTTTCGGCTCGATAAACTGTAAGGTGAAGTTCATTGCCACTACAGAAGCATTTTCTAATTTGGCGTCTAAGATATCGCCCAACTCAACCTTGACCGGTACCGTGGAGCGAAAGCCTTCAAGGTGTAAACGGCAACGTTCAACCATGGCTGCGGAATTGTCGATGGCAATGATCTCACAGCCGGTTTGGTTCAGGTTGCGGCGCATGCTCAGGGTCACGGCGCCCAAGGAGCAACCTAAGTCATAGAGGTTACTGTTGTTTTGCGCGTACTTACCGGCAAGTTTGCCCAGGGTGCTGACTATGGTGGCGTATCCGGGGACCGAGCGCTCGATCATATCGGGGAATACTTCCACTACCTTGGCGTCAAAAGTGAAGTCTTTTACTTGTTGTTCAGAGGCGTAAATACTGTCTTTGGCTGACACTTTGCTAAGCTCTAGCTAGAAACGATGACGTTATTTTATCATTTTTGTGCTGTTTGTGGGCAGCTTTAGTCGGCGATTATGTACGGGCATTAACCCTGTGTGCTGGCCAAGGAGATATAAGAGCAGGAACAATGATAAAAAAGCGCGAATAAACCAAGCCTATTTGCCGTTAATTCAATATGTTAGTCGCGGCAATGCGCCATTAACAGCAGCAAGTGAGACTGTGCATGAGCAAAAGCAAAGTAATTAGCACCGATGATATCCTCGCTACCTTGTGTCATTCGGTCACTCAGGTCTTATCGTCCGCCAGTGGCAATAGCATAGGTTATTCCGCCATGGTGCAGAAAATATCGCACACTTGTATGCGCCCGGACCTAGGCTGTTTTGTGCTGTTTGACGGCGGTTTTAGCGCCTTAGTGGTGACCAACTTCAGCGCTGGGGCGGCGCTGGAAATTTACGGCAATTACCTGCGAAACATGGGTATGCCACAGAGTGAGCTGGCAAAAAGCCATTTATCCGATGATGTGGCCAATGTGCTCGGGGAGTTGATGAATCAGATTGTCGGCGACTTTAGCAAAAAAGTGCGTGAACAACTGCACACTTCCATCAGTCAAAACCAGCCGAAAATGATGGCTATTAATAAGCAGGTGCAGATCTCCGTCGATACTACCTCAGACAGACCGCAGGCGCGACGGGTCACCTTTACCACCCAAAGTCAGCATATCTTCTATCTTGAAATGGCGATGGAAAAAACCGAGTTTTTTAAGCTGCGTGATTTTGATATCAATGAAGACTTGGATACACGTGAAGCAGCCGACTTGGATAAGAGCGCAACTAATACCCGCGCCAAGGCCAAGCAAGCGCAAGACGTAGAGCAGGATATCGATGATGACTTTATGGAAAACCTCGGTTTATAGCGGTGAGCCTCGAGAGACTAAAAGAAACTGCTTTGCTGGTTGTATTCGCCGGCAAAGGGGTCGACAGCTCTATGATGATAACCGCAGTGGGCTTTTAAATCTTGAGCAAACTGTCGTGCTAATAAGGGTGCGCCATGATTGTCCGCGGTGTGCAAAAACACATAGGGCTCACGGCCTTCATCCAGCCATTGCTTAATCTTTTTGAGCCAAGGTTGATAGTAGCTTTGATATTCATCCCCCATGGCGGCGATAACAAAACGCACGATAGGACGCTGGCCCAAAGCAATAGCATGCACGGGGAGGTGGGGCTTCTTTTGCTGAGCATCAATAATGGCGTCGTTATAAGGCTTGGCGGCAAACAGCGTCCGGGTATCCATGCACACACGATCTATGCCCTGCTCGAAACAGTAGCGATTAAGCTGTTTCTCGCCATCCCCTTTGGTGAAAAATTCAGGATGCCTGACTTCTATGCTGCGGCCAATATCGGCGGGTATCTGTGCCATAAAGTGTTGTAAGCGACTCTGGTGCATGGGGGCAAAACTGGCGGGCAGTTGCAACATCAGGGATCCGGTTTTTTCCAGCAAGGGTGACATTAACTTCAACCAGGTATGTACCGCCTGTTTATCACATTGCAGCGCCAGGTCGTGGCTAAAACGCTTGGGAAACTTAAAGGTAAAGCGAAAGTCATCGCCGGTGGCCTCATGCCAGCGCTGTACTGTCTCAGTCTTGGGATCGGCATAAAAGGTGGTGTTCCCTTCCACCGAGTTAAACACCTGGGCATATTGTGCCAGCATCTGGGCGTTTTGACAGTCGGACGTAAAAAGACTGCCTTTCCAGGCGTTATTGGCCCATTGTGGGCAACCCAAATACAACATCTGTGCTTTTGCTCTTGTCTTTATTTGCTCTGATACGCAAATGCTACCATAGCTTGGGTCTTCAAGGTGGTGAATAAATAGCCAAGCCGTAGTTTGCTTCGTGACATTGACCGCCGTTTTTATATAATTGACGCAATTTATTTGGCCACTGCGTGCATTTAGCTCACGCGCTTACAATTAAAACAGGAATATTATGCGCTCTATATATTGCGGACACTTGAATAAAAGCCATGTCGACCAAGAGGTTACTCTTTGTGGTTGGATCAACAAACGCCGTGATCTAGGCGGTTTGATCTTTGTCGATGTGCGTGACCGCGAAGGCCTGGTGCAGGTGGTGTTTGACCCTGAAGTAGAAGGGTTAATGGATATTGCCAACAAAATTCGTCAAGAATTCTGTGTCCAGATCAAAGGTGTGGTGCGTGCTCGCCCCGAAAGCCAAGTAAATAAAGATATGGCCACAGGTGAAGTTGAAATTCTTGGCACCGCGCTTGAAATCATCAACCGTGCCGAAGCCTTACCGCTGGACTTTAACCAGCAAAACTCGGAAGAGCGTCGTCTTAAATACCGTTATCTTGACCTGCGTCGTCTTGAGATGAGCGATCGCATTAAACTGCGCGCCAAGGCTTCAAGCTTTGTACGTCGTTTCTTAGACAGCAACGACTTCCTTGATATCGAAACTCCGGTATTGACCAAGGCGACACCAGAGGGTGCTCGTGACTACTTGGTACCTAGCCGCGTACACCACGGCAGCTTCTACGCCTTGCCACAGTCGCCGCAGTTATTTAAACAGTTGCTGATGATGTCTGGTTTCGACCGTTATTATCAAATCGTGAAATGTTTCCGTGATGAAGACTTACGTGCCGACCGTCAGCCTGAATTCACCCAGATCGATATCGAAACCTCGTTTATGACGTCAGATCAGGTTCGTGCTATCACCGAAAAACTAATTCGTGATATGTGGCAAGAGCTACTGAACGTTGATCTTGGCGAATTCCCTGTGATGGGTCACGAAGAAGCCATGCGTCGCTTCGGTTCGGATAAGCCGGACTTACGTAACCCGATGGAACTTATCGACGTTGCCGACTTAGTGAAAGACGTTGAGTTTAAAGTATTCTCAGGCCCGGCCAACGATGAAAAAGGCCGTGTAGCTGTACTTACCGTACCAGGCGGTGCTGAGTTATCACGCAAACAAATCGATGATTACACTAAGTTTATCGGCATCTATGGTGCAAAAGGTCTGGCCTGGATGAAGGTTAACGACCGCGACGCCGGTGTTGAAGGCGTGCAATCACCGATCGCTAAATTCCTAAGTGAAGAAGTGATCACTGCCTTGCTAGAGCGCACCAATGCGCAATCTGGCGACATCATTCTATTTGGTGCCGACAGCCGCAACGTGGTTAACGAAGCCATGGGTGCACTACGCTTGAAAATCGGTTTAGACCTTGAGCTAACAGATTTAAGCAAGTGGGCACCGCTTTGGGTTGTTGACTTCCCAATGTTTGAAGAAGACGACGAAGGTAACCTGCACGCGGTACACCACCCGTTCACGGCACCAAAAGGCGTAAGCCCAGAAGAGCTGGAAGCCAACCCGGCAGGCACCTTATCCGATGCCTATGACATGGTCTTAAACGGCTACGAAGTCGGTGGTGGCTCGGTACGTATTCACAACAGCGCCATGCAAGAAACAGCTTTCCGCATCTTGGGTATTGAAGAGCAGGAGCAACAAGAGAAGTTCGGCTTCTTACTGGATGCCTTGAAGTACGGTACGCCTCCACATGCGGGTCTGGCCTTTGGTCTTGACCGTCTGGTAATGCTGCTATGTGGCACGGACAACATTCGTGACGTAATCGCCTTCCCGAAAACTACTCAGGCTTCATGCTTGATGACGGATGCGCCAAGCGGTGCCAACCCGGATGCGCTTAAAGAGCTGGGTATCGCCATTGCACCTAAAGCAAGTGCGACAGCGGAGCAGGGTGAGTAATCCGCTCGCTCAGACACAGAGTTCAATCTTAAAAGCGGCTTAGGCCGCTTTTTTCTTGTGCCTCGCCTTTACACTGGTCATCCATACAGTTACCATTGTTTGGTGCAATAACAAGAATAAGGTTTCTGGGTGAGTATTATTTTGGGGATTGACCCTGGCTCGCGATTCACCGGTTACGGCGTGGTGCGCCAGCAAGGACAGCGCTTTGTCTATCTGGGCAGCGGCTGTATTAAGCTTGGGGAGAACGCGTTTCCAACGCGCTTAAAAATGATCTACCAAGGTGTCACCCAGTTGATCGAACAGTTTAACCCCGACGCCTTTGCCATTGAGCAGGTCTTTATGGCCCATAACCCGGACTCGGCACTCAAGCTTGGTCAGGCTCGCGGTGCCGCTATCGTTGCCGCCACCATGGCAGAGCTGGGCGTACATGAGTATTCCGCGCGCCAGGTAAAACAAGCCGTGGTGGGTAAGGGCTCGGCAGAAAAAGCACAAGTTCAACATATGGTTAAGCATATTTTAAAGCTGCCGGCGACGCCCCAGGCGGATGCCGCCGATGCCTTGGCCATTGCCATGTGTCATGGTCACTCACAACAAAACCTGATTAAATTAGCCGGCCAAGCGCGCAAAACCGTGCGTGGTCGTTTGAGGTGAATATGATAGGAAGAATTCGCGGACAATTAGTCGAAAAACAGCCTCCAGAAGTGCTGGTGGATGTGGCCGGTGTCGGCTATGAAATCAGCTTGCCCATGAGCTGTTTTTACGCCTTGCCTGAGTGCGGCGAAGACGTCACCCTGTTTACTCATTTTGTGGTGCGTGAAGATGCCCAGCTTCTATTCGGTTTTAACACCAAAAGCGAGCGCGCTCTGTTTCGAGAGCTGCTAAAAGCCAATGGTGTGGGTCCTAAACTTGGCCTTGGCATTCTCTCTGGCATGTCGGCGGAGCAGTTTATCCGCTGTGTCCATCATGGCGATGCCAGCACCTTAGTGAAATTGCCTGGGGTGGGCAAGAAAACCGCCGAGCGTCTGGTGCTGGAAATGAAAGACAGACTCAAAGACTGGGGGCCGGATTTATTCACGCCATATACGGATGCGGCGCCCCTTAGCGGTGCAGGTGGTGATACCTTAGTAGCCGCCAATGCCACAGACGATGCTATTGCTGCCCTGGAAGCCTTGGGTTATAAGAATAGCCAGGCAACAAAAGCGGTGAAAGCCGTTGCCCAGGAGGCCATGACCTCGGAGCAAATGATCAAGCAAGCGCTTAGGGCGATGCTGTAACAGAGATAAGTGAATGATAGAAGCGGATAGACTAATTGAGCCCCAGCAGCAGGGCAATGAAGACGTGGTCGATAGAGCCATACGACCTAAGCTGCTGGCGGACTATCATGGTCAGCCTCATGTAAAACAGCAAATGGATATCTTTATCGAGGCGGCACGCTCTCGCAGTGAGGCCTTGGATCACCTGCTTATCTTCGGTCCGCCGGGCTTGGGTAAAACCACTTTGGCGAACATAGTCGCCAACGAGCTGGAGGTGAGTATTAAAACCACTTCAGGCCCGGTATTAGAAAAGGCCGGCGATTTGGCGGCCTTGCTAACAAATTTAGAAGCCCATGATGTGCTCTTTATCGATGAAATCCATCGCATGAGCCCGCATGTGGAAGAAATTCTCTACCCGGCCATGGAAGACTATCAACTCGATATCATGATAGGCGAGGGGCCGGCAGCGCGCTCAATCAAGTTAGATTTACCGCCCTTTACCCTTATCGGTGCAACGACTCGGGCTGGCTCTTTAACCTCACCGCTGCGCGACCGTTTCGGTATTGTCCAGCGCCTGGAGTTTTATAATGTCGATGATCTGGCATCCATAGTTAAGCGCTCTGCAACTCATCTTGGTTTGAGCATAGACGAGCAGGGTGCATACGAGGTTGCTAAACGTTCGCGGGGCACGCCGCGTATTGCCAATCGCTTGTTGCGCCGCGTTCGTGACTTTGCCGAGGTGAAAGGCGATGGCAGCGTATGTGTCGATATTGCCGCCCAGGCTCTGGATATGGTGGATGTTGATAAAAGCGGTTTTGATTACATGGATCGTAAGTATTTACTGGCGATCATCGAGAAGTTTATGGGTGGGCCGGTTGGTTTGGACAACCTCGCCGCCGCCATAGGCGAAGAAAAAGAAACCATTGAAGATGTGATTGAGCCTTATCTGATCCAACAAGGCTTTATTCAACGTACGCCAAGAGGGCGTATTGTCTCTGATCATGCCTATGCTCACTTTGGTCTGCATAAGGCGACCTAACTCAGGGTGTGTAAAATCGCATTTTATTAGCCGAGCACTAATTAGCCGAGCCATAAGCTCGGCTTTTTTATGCCCGGAATACCTCTGTAGGTCGGGATTCATCCCGACAAAAGTGCACTATTGGCACCTTGTCGACGCTAAGCACCGGCCGACAACAGACAGCCAATTGCTTGTCATACGACAGCCGATTCACAGCGGATTAAGGCTGCACCGATTAGGGTCTGTGACTGAGCTTGATTCAGGCAAAAAAAAAGCCCGCTAATAAAGCGGGCAAAACAACAAGTTGAAGGAAGTAAATCCGAGGAACACACCAGCTGCTCAATAGTAGGATGAAACAGCCGATGGTGTGAGGTGGGGAATCAGAAACCACCTCATGAACTGTGCAATAGAGCCATAGTTGGTTGCGCTAGCTCAGTACAGGGAGAATAATAAAGCGGTAGCAGATTTTCTTCAAACTAGAAAAATTATTTTTTCGGATAAAAAAAACTAATACCGAATAAAATCTTCATGATGATATTTTGCGCAATAAGCGTAAGGCTATTAGCTTTGTATGTTGAAATATAAGGCTATTATTATTTTTGTGCTTTTTTTGTTCTATTAGAATTACTATTTTTTAACTTGTGGTACATCGGCAAAATGACAGCTTATGCGAATAATTCGCATAAAATCTGTTTTTTTGGAACTTTTTCGCATGTAAAAGAGCCCAATAAGATATCTGTGTATCTGCCTGTTAACCACAGCCTGCGGCGATTTATCGGCGCTAGGCGGCAATTCATGGCAAGGTCATTGTCAGCGCAATTATGACTGGGTACACTAGGGTTCATTGTGTGTCGTACGCTGTATTGAGCGCGGATACAGTTAATTGCAATATACGCGCCTTAGGAGAAAATACGTGGATTCAGGATTAAACTTTATTGATCTTATTTTAAAAGCCAGCTTTTTAGTGCAGCTGGTGATGCTTACCCTGGTTGCCCTGTCGGTGCTTTCTTGGGCCATTATCATTCAGCGTCGCAAAATACTTAGCAACGCCTTAACGAATGCGAAAAAGTTTGAATCCCGTTTTTGGTCTGGCGTTGACCTTTCTAAGCTGTATAACGAAATCTCTGCTCGCGGTACCCAAAGTGAAGGTATCGAAGCCATTTTCACGTCGGGTTTTAAAGAATTTGCCCGCGCCAAGAAAAACAATCTCTCTGCCGCTGCGATGGGAATTGATGGTCCACATCGTGCCATGCGTGTTGCCCTTTCTCGTGAGATTGAAAAGCTAGAAAACAGCCTGTCTTTCTTAGCCACTATCGGTTCTATCAGTCCTTATATCGGTCTATTCGGTACCGTATGGGGCATCATGAACGCCTTTATCGCCTTGGGTGAAGTAAAACAAGCGACCTTGCAAATGGTTGCCCCGGGTATTGCCGAGGCTCTGATTGCAACGGCCATGGGTCTATTCGCGGCTATTCCTGCGGTTATCGCCTACAACCGTTTTGCTACCAAGATGGAAAAAATCGAATCTTATTACGGTAACTTTATGGAAGAGTTTGCCAATATCCTACATCGCCAGACTCTGACTCATGAGGTGAAAAGCCATGTATCAGCGTAAGAAGCGTCGTCCGGTCTCGGAGATCAACGTCGTTCCTTACATCGACGTGATGTTGGTGCTGTTAATTATCTTTATGGCCACCGCGCCCCTGATCACCCATGGCGTCAAGGTTGAACTGCCGAAAATGGAGCAGTCGGAATTGGTGGATACCAAGGGTGAACCGCCTATCATTGCCTCTATCGATGCCGACGGTAAATACTATGTCAGTGCTAACCCTGACCCGGAAGAGGCTTTAGAAGCGGCTCAAGTTGTAGCGATAATTCAAATGCAACTGGAAAAAAGCCCGAAAACACCTGTGATGATCAAGGGTTCCGGCCAGGTCAGTTATCAAGAGGTACTCCGTCTTATGGACATACTAAGACAAAGTGGAGTGAACGAGGTGGGTCTGATGACGGAGTCGTTCGAGGATTAATATGCAGCAGTTTAAAATACCTCTTCTGATCTCTGCCGGTTTGCATGTGCTGATGATTGCCATACTCGTTGGCGTCAATTACTTGCGCCCGTCAACGCCCGAGGTGATCACTGTGACCTTGAATGCGCCGAGCAATGAAGACACGCCGCAAAAAGCCGTGGATGCGGTGGCCGTGGATCAAAAGCAGGTGGAAAAGCGTATCGACGAGCTGCGTAAGCAGGAAGAAGATAAGAAACGGGCTGAGCAAAAACGCATTCGCGAACTGGAAAAACGCGCTGAGCTGGCCAAGCGTCAGCGTCAGGAAGAAGCTAATCGCATTAAAAAGCTAGAGCAGGAACGCAAAGCCAAGGAAGAAGAGCGTAAAAAAGCCGAAGCCGAAGCGAAAAAAGCCAGAGAAATTGAGCGTAAAGAACGCGATAAAGCGAAGAAAGCTCAGTTAGAAAAGGAAAAGGCAGAGAAGGCTGCCAAGGCCGCAGCGGAGAAACGTCGCAAGGAAGAAGAAGCGGCACGCAAAGCCGAAGAAGAGCGCAAACGTAAAGAGGCGGAAGCCAAGCGTAAGGCTGAAGAAGCAAGGCAGAAGGCACTGCAAGAGCAAATGTTGCAAGAGCAGATGGCCGCCGAGCAAGCGGTGCGTGCTAAAGCCCGCCGTCAGCAGGTACTATCTGAAGTCGACAAATATCGCGCCTTAATCGGTCAGCGTATTCAGCAGAACCTGCTGCTTGATGATAGCTTCCGCGGTAAAGAGTGTCGCCTCAATATTAAATTGGCCTTTAATGGCCTGGTGACCAGCGTAAATTCGCTTGGTGGTGACAGACAAGTATGTGAGGCCGCAGTACGTGCCGTGCGCCGCGCCGATACGCTGCCGGTATCTAAAGATCGCGACGTATTTGAAGAATTAAAAAATATTAACTTAACGGTTAAACCAGAGTTTTAGGGGACTTTTATGATTAGATTATGCCGCATGGTGGCAGTGTCTTTACTGGCGAGCATGAGTATGTGGGCTCAGGCCGCGCTGGAAATTGTGATCACCGAAGGGGTCGACAGCGCTCGCCCCATCGCTGTGGTGCCCTTCGCCTATAAAGGCACAGGCGAAATGCCCATGCGAATCAGCGAAGTGGTTGCTGCGGACTTGCGCCGCAGCGGTAAATTTAAGCCAGTTGCCAATATCGATATGCCGCAGCGCCCGAGCTCGGATGCAGATGTAGATTATGGTGCCTGGGCACAGCGTGGTGTAGAAGCCATAGTTGTGGGCACGGTTGAGCAGCAATCAGCGGGTCGTTACCTGGTCAGCTTTGAGCTGATCGATGTGTTACGCGGTCAGATCACTGGCGGTCAAACCCGAGTATTGAACAATGGTCAGTTGGTGAACAGTGAAGACCATGTGCTGGATGCCCGCGAAACCGTGATTTCGGCATCGAGCTTCCGTCGCTATGGCCACCGCATCAGTGATGTGGTGTATGAGGCCTTGACCGGTGAGCGCGGCGCCTTTTTAACAAAAATTGCTTACATCATAGTGCGTGAGCAGGACGAGAAACCATATCAGCTAGTGGTTGCCGATTACGACGGTTTTAACGAGCAGGTGTTATTGCGCTCTAAAGAGCCGCTGATGTCGCCTTCATGGTCGCCGGATGGCAATAAGCTGGCTTATGTAACTTTTGAGAACCGTCAGAGTCAGATCTTTATTCAGGATATCTACTCAGGCCAGCGTCAGTTGGTCACTTCTCACCCAGGTATCAATGGTGCGCCGCAGTTTTCACCCGATGGCACTAAGCTGGCCATGGTACTGTCAAAAGACCGTACCGGCGCCACGGAATTGTATTTATACGACTTAATTACTAAGCAGGAACGCCGCTTAACACGCCACCGTAGCATAGACACGGAGCCAACTTGGCATCCCAATGGTAAAGACCTAATGTTTACCTCTGAAAGAGGTGGTAATGCCCAGATTTATAAGTTAAATTTAGACTCGGGTCGAGTACAGCGTGTGACTTTCGACGGCGATATGAACCTGAATGGTTCGGTGACCCCGGATGGGAAACATTTGGTCATGGTTAACCGTACTTTAGGTCAATATCATATTGCTAAGAAGGATCTTGATAACGGGAACTTCCATGTGTTGACTCGAACTCGCTTGGATGAATCACCAAGCGTTGCGCCCAATGGCTCAATGATTATATACAGCACCATGCATAACAATAAAAATGTATTGGCTTTGGTGTCGATGGATGGTCGTTTTAAAGCGCGTTTACCTGTGCTCGACGGTCAGGTTAAGTCGCCGGCATGGTCGCCATTTTTGTAACTCGCTAAGGGTGCAGTCAGCTTTAGTCGTATAAACTTGATGTTTGTGCGACTATCGCACTATATTAAGAAAAATTGAAAATCAGGTGATGGTTTCACTAAATCATAATAGGAATCTACTCAATGCAACTGAATAAACTGTTAAAAAGCCTGCTTGTTGCAGTGCCAGTAATGACACTAGCGGCCTGTAGCTCTTCATCTAACCTAGATGAAGGCCAAGCCAACGAGACTAACCAAGTTGAAACCCAAGTAACTGATACTGTAGAAGTTGAAACTGTTGAGCGCGTAGAAACTGCAGAAGAAAAACTACGTAAAAAGTTTGAAGAACTTCGCCAGCAACAAGTTATCCACTTCGACTTTGACCGTGCAACGATCCAAAGCAAGTATGCTGAGCTACTTCAAGCGCACGCTCAATTCCTAATCCAAAACCCATCAGTTAAAGTACTTATCGAAGGTCACGCCGATGAGCGTGGTACGCCTGAGTACAACATCGCCCTGGGTGAGAGCCGTGGTCAGTCGGTAGAAAAATACCTTCTAAGCCTTGGCGTTAGCGCAAACCAAATGTCAGTTGTGAGCTATGGCGAAGAAAAGCCAATGATCAAAGCACGCAACGAAGAAGCGTTTGCTCAAAACCGCCGTGCGGTATTAGTATACTAAAATCAGTAGAGTAATGATGAAGCCGAAACTTATTTTGGCAGCCTTACTCATGAGCGGGAGCACCCATGTTTGGGCTGCTCCCGCTCCTGTTTCTGAGGCCACTGCCAGCGAATCAAGTATTGAGCAGCGCTTAAGCCGACTTGAGCAAATGATGCAATCGCGCAACATTATGCAAGCCAATCTGCAGCAGCAGCTCGATATGTTACAGGATGAAGTGAGCCAGCTACGTGGCATTACCGAAGAGCATAGCTACAAGCTCGAGAAGGTGTTGCAACGTCAACGTGAGCTTTATCAAGAGATTGAGAACCGTGTGAGTGCCGCTTATACGCAGCAGCCGAGCTACGAGTCATCACAAGTGCCAATGCCGCAGCCTGACACTGGCTTAAGCACCACGGCGGTCAGCACCGACCTATCGGAAAACGAAGCGTACGATAAAGCGGTGAAACTGATTATGCAGGATAAGCGCTATGATGCCGCTATTCCTGAATTCCAGTCTTTTTTACAAAGCTACCCAAATTCCGTGTATGCGGCTAACGCTCATTACTGGTTGGGGCAATTGTTGACTATCAAGGGCGATACAGCCGGTGCCAAGTCTCATTTTGAGACCGTAGTGAATCAGTTCAGTGATTCTAGCAAGCGCCCGGACGCACTCCTTAAACTTGGCACCCTAGAACAACAGCAAGGTCAGCTGGCCAAAGCTAAGCAGTTGTTTAATGAGGTTATCACTCAATACCCTAATACCACGGCTGCGAAACTTGCCGCCGAACGTGTTAGCAAGTTGTAGCCGAATTTTGCCAGTTGCAATGTTTTAGACTGCTTTGTAGCTAAAGCGGTCTAAAATTAGGCAACTAAAAGGAAAAACTAAAAAAAACCGAGTATTTGTATTGCACTTGGATTTTAAATAAGTATTATAAGCGCCCGCAGCAGGGGATAACCACTCAGGAAGTTTTCTGCGGCAAATTACATAAAGTGGGTCATTAGCTCAGCTGGTAGAGCAGTGGACTTTTAATCCATTGGTCGATGGTTCGAATCCATCATGACCCACCACTTTATGTAATACTTAGCACAGCGTTGGGTCATTAGCTCAGTTGGTAGAGCAGTGGACTTTTAATCCATTGGTCGATGGTTCAAGTCCATCATGACCCACCAATTGCTAAATAGATTCTAATGTTGGGTCATTAGCTCAGCTGGTAGAGCAGTGGACTTTTAATCCATTGGTCGATGGTTCGAATCCATCATGACCCACCACTTTAGAATCAATACTGTTAACTTGTTGACGTTAATCATAACGCCTTAAACAACTTAACAACCCGGGCGGGTCATTAGCTCAGCTGGTAGAGCAGTGGACTTTTAATCCATTGGTCGATGGTTCGAATCCATCATGACCCACCATTCAATCTCCCCCTGCTATTATGAATAGCACTTAATGTGCCGACATCTTATTGGCTCATTACACCAGAGCGGGTCATTAGCTCAGCTGGTAGAGCAGTGGACTTTTAATCCATTGGTCGATGGTTCGAATCCATCATGACCCACCACTTTCTTTATTCCCTTTTAAACTAACTAGTTACTAACTATCTTCTCGAACCCTAGCGCATAGCTTCTTTTTATCGTCATAGTTTCGTATAATTGCCCTAGTATTTCGTAACCTAGAATAGTTTTATCAGTATGGGTATTAGCCAACAGATCATGCCAGAGGACTATATTTTTCCTCCTAAGCCAGCTCCTCTTTCCGATGCAGAAAAGCTCGCCTATAAAGAGCGTATTAAGCAATTGCTGAAAGAGAAGAATGCCGTATTAGTCGCGCACTACTATACCGACCCTGAAATTCAGGCGCTCGCGGAAGAAACCGGTGGCTGTGTTGCCGACTCGTTAGAGATGGCTCGTTTTGGCGCACGTCAAGAGCAAGCAGATATGATTATTGTTGCCGGCGTTCGCTTTATGGGTGAAACGGCTAAGATCCTGACGCCGAATAAAACCGTGGTCATGCCAACTCTGGAGGCGACCTGTTCGCTGGATGTGGGTTGTCCCATCGATGCCTTTAGCGCGTTTTGTGATCAGCACCCGGATCGTAAAGTAGTGGTGTACGCCAATACTTCGACTGCGGTTAAGGCCCGTGCGGATTGGATTGTTACCTCATCATGTGCGTTGGAAATTGTTGAGCACCTTGATAGTGAAGGCGAAAAAATTATCTGGGGTCCGGATAAGCACCTTGGCAGCTATATTCAAAAGCAAACCGGTGCCGATATGATCATGTGGAATGGCGCCTGTATCGTTCACGACGAGTTTAAAACTAAAGCGCTGCAAGATATGAAAGCTTTGCACCCGGATGCGGCGGTTCTGGTTCACCCAGAGTCTCCAGCCGAGATTGTTGAGCTGGCCGATGCGGTTGGTTCAACCAGCCAGTTGATTAAAGCGGCGCAGGAAATGGATAACCAGAAGTTTATCGTCGCCACCGATCGCGGTATTTTTTATAAGATGCAGCAACTGTGCCCAGAGAAGGAGTTCTTTGAAGCACCGACTGCGGGCGAGGGTGCTACCTGTAAAAGCTGCGCACATTGCCCTTGGATGGCCATGAACGGCTTAAAAGCCATTGAAGAAGCACTGATTGACCCAAGCGGTAAAGAAGTGTTTGTGGACATGGAGCTGCGTGAGGGCGCCTTACGCTCACTTAATCGCATGCTTGATTTCACCGCCGCCATGGCACGCTAATGGCGGATTACTAAGCAATTGATTTGGTTTTGTAAAAAACACCTTGCAACAAACAAAGCCTTTGCTTAGTATAAGCGGCGCTGCTGCGGCAGCCCAGTTAAAGTGCGGAGAGGTGGCTGAGTGGCCGAAGGCGCACGACTGGAACTCGTGTATACGTTAATAGCGTATCGAGGGTTCGAATCCCTCCCTCTCCGCCATGCATTAAAACAAAAGAGCCCAGCTTTATGCTGGGCTTTTTCGTTTTAACCTCAAAGGCTGAGTTAGGGAGGCCTTGATGAGAACCCTAGTTCGACAAAATGCCGGGAGCGTTTTGTGCTGCGAAGCACCCGAAGGGGCGAATATAGGGAAATATGAGCGCACCTAAATGCCGCGAGCATTTTGAGCCGCGTAGGCCCCACAGGGTTGCCTACAGGATGTAGGCAAGTTAATCCCTCCCGGGTTGACCGTTTTCGGCGTACGGTCGCAAGCTTCGGCCCTGCGGCGTTGCCTTGGACTGTTCGTTCACTAGTGGTGAACTCACTCCTCTCCGCCATGCATTATGATAAAAAACCAGCTTCGGCTGGTTTTTTGCTTTTCGGCGTACGGTCGCAAGCTTCGGCCCTGCGGCATTGCCTTGGGCTGTTCGTTCACTAGTGGTGAATTCACTCCTCACCTCAACACTTATAAGCCGATACAAATCGACATAAGTTCGGTTAATAGATAGACTTATGCCCTTATCTAACCAGACATAAAATAAAAATAACAATGTCGCAAACTCAGACTGTAATACTGGCCATTGGCGGGTTTCAGGGCTTTTTGTTGTTTACCTTATTAGTGAGTGACAAACGGGTTAACTACGCCAGTAAGTTATTGGCTATCCAGTGCTTGTTTATAGCTACTACTTTTGCTTTGCCACTAATCGTGGATGCAGGAGAAAGTCAATTTACTTGGTTGATAGCTTGGTTGGTGTTTCTACCCGCTTGTTATGGGGCTCTTACCTATTTGTATTGCCGAACAGCCATTACCGGTGCGCCGCTTAAGGCCAGTGATATTCTTCATCTTTTTCCCTTGGCAATATGCTACCTGCTCAATTACGACATCCTGTTTTCTGGCGACAAGGCGTTGAGTTTTGTCACCGTACCCGACACCACGCTTATCAAGCATACTCTGACAAAAATTGTTTTTTACGGACAAGTGGGCGTCTATTTAGCGCTGTTGATAACCATGGTCAGTCGCTACCAGGCCAAGGCTAAACAAACGCTCTCCTCTTATAGCCCAGATATTTTTAAGTGGATTTGGAGCCTGGTGGCCTTTATGGCCGGGATATGGAGTTTAAAGCTGTTGTTTTACTTTATTAACTCGGCACCTATCGTCAATCTGCTTGCCGATTGCCTCCTGGTTTTAATGGTTTATTTTGTTGCAGTAGTCCAGTGGCGTAACCCAAGTCTCTTTCATATTCGGCAACTAACAACACAACTGGAGCAGCCAAAGGATTCCGGTGCTAAAGCCTCTGCTGATGGTGTATTGGATCCAGATACGCGTTCAAGCATACTGAAATTGGTTCAAGATGAAGTCAAAAACCAGGCCCTCTATCGGAACAGCGAATTGACCTTGTCCACACTTGCACAGCAGGTTGGTGTGAGTGTGCACCAATTGTCAGAGACCTTGAATCAAGCCGGCGGCAAAAATTTTAATCAATTTATTAACGAATACCGGGTGGCCGAGGTATGCGAGCAACTCGACCAAAAAAGCGAACGTAAATTAATTGATTTGGCTATGGATGCGGGGTTTTCTTCAAAAAGCAGTTTTAATGCCATCTTCAAAAAGCTTACGGGGCTGACGCCAAGTGCGTATCGATGCCAGTAGTGCTCTATCGGCTAGATCGGATATAGCGCCTAAAAAGGTGTAAAAACAACATATTGGACGTCTGATATTATAAGGCTGGACGCTTTTGATTCACCTGTGTGCTGAAATTACTCCATCAACAACAGATGGAAATACCCCATGTTTAAAACTCTTTTAAAATGGCTTTTTGGTCTCTTTATTGGCGTCAGCATTGTCGCAGCCGCTTATCTCGCTTGGTTTAAAAATGGCGTTAATTTTATTTATGGCGCCCATACTCAGGTCGTCGATCATCGCGCCTTTGCATCGCCCAGGCAGTTAACCGTAATTACGGATGTCAGCGTGCTCTCACCTGACGGCCAAACCATGCTACCCAATCGCACTGTGGTCCTGGATAAGGGAGAGATTCTCTCTGTGACCACCGAGGGCTCAATTCCCGCAGGTGCTATGGTCATACCTGGCCAGGGTAAATATCTTATTCCCGGCTTGGTGGATTCACATGCCCATCTTCTAAAGAGCCCCAACGATTTATTGCTTTACGTTGCCAATGGCGTCACCCATATTCGTGATTTGGGAGGCCCAGCCGAGCGTTTACAATTGCGTGAAGAGATTGACCAAGGTCGCGTTGGCCCTAGGCTCTTTGTGTCTTCCCCACCCATCGACTCAATGGGGCTGCTTGAGGGCGCATTTTGGGAGTTTATTACATTCCATAAAAATACCCATGATGTTGAGCATGCTAAAAGCATGGTCAAAGAGTTTGCCGAGCAAGGATATGACGCCATTAAAATCTACCACCTAGATATGCCGACCTACCGTGCCGTGAATAAACTAGCCACCGAATTGGGAGTGCCAACCACGGGTCATTTTCCTTTGACCTTTGAGCTCTCGGAATTGGCGGTCACCCAACAAAGGGAGGTCGCTCACCTTGAGGAAATTGTGCGGGTGCTGATCAGAGAGTTTGGTTCTATCAATAAGCAAGGCAGCGAGGCCTTCTATGCCCATGTAGAAGCCCGTGCCGACGAGATTATTGACGACTTATTGGCGAATGACATCACAGTAAGTTCCGTCTTATGGTTTATGGAAAGCATCCACGATCAGTTCAGCAATCTTGAGGAGGCATTAAAAGAAGTGCATATGGAATACGCCAACCCAGGCCTAGTTGAAGGCACCAAAGACGGCGGCGAATATAAAGTGGGCTGGTTACCCGGCTATAATCAGTTCGAAGCTGTGAATGATGCGTCGGAGGAGGCTTACAAAAAGAGCGATACTTTCTGGCAAGCGCGGGAGAAAGCGCACCATATTTTATTAAAAGCCATGGTTCGTCGTGGCGTTAAGATAGTTGCGGGCACGGACGCGGGAGGCAACCTGGTGGTACCTGGCTTCTCACTGCATGACGAACTAAGATCGCTAAATTTAGGCGGCATGAACCCGGCGCAAACGCTGGCAACCGCAACCAGAGTTCCAGCGGAATTGATGAAGAGTAATGCCGGTATTATTGAACCTGGCCGACGTGCCGACTTGCTAATACTCAATCAAAACCCACTTACAGATATTGGCAACACTCGCAGCATAGATACGGTTATTCTAAACGGTCGTGTGTTTGTGCGAGAGCAGCTAGATGCCATGTTAGACGCGGTTAAGCAGGCGAACGCTAACAGTCGCAAAATCAATATTGATAAGTATCTCTAATCGACCTTGTCCTTTGAAACAAAAAGCCCAGCTATGTCGCGGGGCTCTTTTATATTTGCATCCGATTTACGCTAACTCCTGCGCCACTTCTGCCACTTTTTGTCGTAACCAGATATGGCTCACATCCCTATGCAGCAGCGGCGACCAAATCATGTCGAGCTCGAATGGCGGAATGGGGAAGGGCGGCTCTAAAATGGTGAGCCCCGGATCGTCTTTGTATATTTTTGCCGCCTTAGAGGGCAAGGTGGCCACCAGGTTTAGCTCTTTAGCCAGGTGAATGGCTACGTGGTAATTACGAGTGAAAGTGGCAATATCCCTGTGTTTACCAAAGTGTGCCAGGGCTTCGTCAACCCAGCCGAGTTTTTGTACGTCCTTGGGATCCATACCCACACCCACGCCGAAACCTGTTTTACTCACCCAGATATGTCTGGCCTGCAAATAACTTTCTAAATTAAAGCGCTCTAAAATGGGGTTATCGGATTTAACCAGACAGCAGAAGCTGTCTTTCCAAATACGTTTGTGGTGGAAAGACTGAGGCAGTTTCTCAAAACGGTTGAGGGCCATGTCCACCTTGCCGTTTTCAACGTCGTGGAAGTTAACGTCGCTTGGCGTAAGAATATCCAAGGTGGTATCCGGTGCTTCGGCATGGAGTTTACTTAACAGGCGTGGAGCCAAGGTGCTGGCGGCATAGTCACTGGCCATAATGCGAAATACGCGCTTACTGCTGGCGGGCTCAAAGTCACGGTTAGGGGCTAAGGTTTCCTCCAGGGTCATCAGCACCCCGCGGATCACAGGTTGCAGCTCTAAGGCGCGCTCTGTGGGGACCATGCCCTCACTGGTGCGCACCAATAGGGGGTCGTTCAACAGGTTACGTAGGCGTTTAAGGCCATTACTCATGGCCGGCTGAGTAATGCTGAGCTGATTGGCTGCCTTGGTGACATTACACTCGCGCAATAAGGTATCGAGATAAACGAGAAGATTTAAATCAATTTTGTTTATGTTCATTCCGCTATGCCATTTATTATATTTATAGTTAGTCTAGCTTATTCTTGGGTAGCAGAATAGGCTACCAAAGGTGTATAAATCGCTGTTCTTTGGGATAAGGATAAACCTGTTTATATTCGCCGCGAACAATTTTTTGCTGTGCCTGCTGCCAATAGGCGGCTTCAGTCAGCTCGCCATGATGACGCATAAATATTTCTTTATGAGTAGGGTTAGGTAACACAAAGGTGGTTAGCTGAGCCGGGAACACATCGTTTGGGGCGACCGAAATGCTGTGCTCATCGTTGTAATCGAATTCGCGAAATTGCATATCTGTAAGATATTGAACTTCGTCATAGTCATAGAAGACCACACGCTGATGCTTGGTGACGCCAAAGTTTTTCAACAGCATATCGCCGGGGAAGATATTGGCGGCGATCATTTCTTTAAGTGCCTGACCGTATTCGATAATGGCGTGCTCGGCTTTTTCCTCATTCACCTCTTGCAGGTAAAGGTTTAGCGGCGTCATACGGCGTTCGATATAGAGGTGCTTGATGATCAGCATATCGCCTTCGATACGCATGGAATTAGCAATGCTGTTTTCCAACTGCTGCAGTAATTCATCGCTAAAGCAACTCAGGGGCAGAGCCACATCGGAATACTCCCAGGTATCGGCCATGCGGCCAACCCTGTCGTGGCGCTTAACCAGTTGATAACGCTCGAGTACGGTTTGTCTGCCAAAGGGTTTACTGGAGCCAAAGCGGTCGCGGATTATTTTAAATACGTAAGGGAAAGATGGCAGGTTGATAACCATCATCACCATGCCCGGAGTACCGGCGGCCAGCTCAAAGCGCTCCTGAGCATGCTGCATATGTGCCAGTAGCTCACGGTAGAATTCGGTTTTGCCCTGCTTATGAAAACCTATGGCGTTATAGAGTTCCGCCTTGGTTTTGCCGGGCATGAGTTGATTGAGAAAGTGCACCAAGGCCGACGGCGCATGAGTTTGCACCATAAAATAAGCGCGGGCAAAGCCGAAGATCACCCGCATTTGTGATGAACGCGTGAGCAGGGCATCGATATAGAGGCCGCGGTCTTTGTTATGCAATACCGCAATGATAAAGGGCTGGGAGCCAGTTGATGAAACTATACGACCGACGATATAGGCGGCCTGGCCGCGATAAAAGGGGGCCTGCAGTATGTCAAAACGCATTTGGTGGCTTTTAACATGGGTGTCTGGCGCTTGTTTTATAAAAGCCTTTAATAACAAGCGAATATCACGCTCTAAATTGGCAAAGGCACAACCAAACTCAAACTGAGTGATAATTTGGCGAATGGTGGGTTTAAGGCCTTCAACCACGGGAAAGTAGCTGCGATATTCGGCCTCCACCGGCAGCGCCGGGGCATCGGCCAGGGTCGCCTGAACGAAGATAAAGTCGTTATTGTAGTATTTGCGTTCAAATAAACGACAAAACACCGAGTTATAAAAGGTTTCTGCGAGCTCTGCCTGAGGGTGAAAGGTTAAAAACTGCTTATAGCATTCCTTGGTGTCTATCCACAGCTGGGGATCGTCCGCCGGATCACTGACCACACAGGCCAGAGTGTCGACGGTTTCATTAACGCGGGTATCATAATAGCTAATGCGCAAACTAGCGATATGACGCATGGTCGCCCAATCACGCTTGGCAAAGGCTTGGGGAGCTTGCGCCGTGATCGATTGGAACAACTTATAGTGATGGAAAAACCCATTAAGAATTTGTTGCGCTATTGCTTGTGCATACACAGTTAAAGCCTCTAGAGTATAAACTCTAACCTACCTTAAGCCATGGTTCTAAGTCTTTGCAAGTGTTATTGATATTTTGCCAGGGACTTTTCTAACCTTGCCAGCTTTTGTTCGGTTTCTTTAATGCGCTGAGTATAGCGACGTTCAATGTCCTTGATATTAACCTGAACCTCTTTTTTCAGTGCCTTGCGCTCGTCATCTGACATCAGACGCTCCAGGCGTTGTTCTTCGGCCAGGGTTTTTGCACTGCGCTCGCGCTTTAACATCACCACCTTATGCTTGGTGCTGCGAATTTGCATATTGATGCTGTCGCGCTTATTTTCCTTTTCCAGCTCGGATAGTTGCTTGTTGTAGTCTTCTTTTGGGCCTCGTTGAGGAGACTTGGTATGTGTTACTTCTTGCTCCTTCGCATTTTTATCGCAAGGGAACTGGCTAAATACCGTGCCTTCTGACGTTTGACACTTAAAATATGTGGTATTGGCATAACCCAAAACTGGCAGCGCCGCGCTAAGTATTAACACACTTCTTAGGAGTGCTAATCTACTAGTCACTATTTCACCTCGCTTAATTATTGTTCTCATTCCTTACCCAATATAGATGAACTAAAATTGAATGTCACGGAAGTAAGCCAAAGGTATTAAAGCAAGGTGGTTGTTTTTTATCCGTTTTATTGCGCGTTAAAGCGTTTGAGCTGCTTAAGGCCTTGAATTAAAAAAGGCACATTAAGTTCTTGGTCGACATTAAAGCCCTCGCTGGCGGAAATATGTTTATAACTGCCATCGCTGCTTAACAGGGTAATGCGGTCTTTGCGCAGGGCGATAAACACCCCTTGTGAGTAATTGATATTGGGCTGAGTGTCATTACCCAGCATATTATTGGCAATTAATGCACTGGCTGCCAACTCTGGGCACTGCCAATGTTCAGCAAGCACTGTGGCCAGTATGTCCTGGGGTTGCACTATATGACCTAAACCCTGCAAACGCGTGTCTGAGCTCCACAATTGATTAATTGTCGTGATGCGCTCTGTGCTTTCGCTGGCAAGGGTAAAGGCAAAGACTGTATGCGAGTCTTGCACCGGCGTGTGCTCATCAAGGGAGACTGTGACCAGGGCGTCGGCATCGTCATGAATAAAATCAAATTGCGCTAGATTCGTTTGCAGCGTCAAAGGCGTGCGTCGCCACAGCGGATCTATGTGATCCTTGCTCATGCTTTGGCGGTAATAGCTGGGCAAGCCATAGAGGGCATTGAATATAGTGTCTTCAGCGCTGGTTGGGTGCAAAATAGGGGCAACCTGTTGTAGTGTCGGGTTAGCCTGGGTAAAGCGGGCTAAGTCGGCCTGAGTGCTAAACAAGCGAATATCAACTGCGGCGGCATCCAGCGCCAGGTTACAGCTTGGCAATTGCGCTGGCATCACAAAGCTGACATTGGGCGCATTGACATTAACCGAGCGCTCTTGCTCATAACGTTTCAGATCCAGTAAGTCATTTTTGGCCAGCAGGGATTTTGCCGTAGTCGGGTAAGACAGAGGCAACATATTGTCCTGCTTGGTGATATCAAATTTTAGTTCGGCGTCGGCCCAAATATGAATGCTGTGGCTAAGGGCAAAACACACCACTAATGCAGTGGTGATGGTGCGACCAATACGCAGGCGTTTGAGGTCGCCCAGATGGTGCCATGCATAATTACTGACGATCAGCTGATAGGCCAAAATCAACATGACAAAGGCACTTACCATCAGAGTCGACAACGCTGGGGTATTACTTACATTGCGCCAAAACAGGGATAAAATTTCCCCTAAGGCACTGTAATTCAAGTGATATCCCAGGTTGTAATAAACAAAGGCATCCACCGCCAGCAAGGTCATGCCTATGGTGGCCAGCACCGAGGCCATGCCGCGAATATGCCGAGGATAGGGAAAAACCAAGGACAGCGGGAATATGGTCAGCACAAAGGCTAGAAAAGTAATAAAGGCGGTGTGGCTTAACCAGGTCACCACCATATAAAAGGTGCCGATAGCCGTTGCTGGATGCGCATCGGCAAATAAATAGGCAAGGCTAAGCAACAACGCAAGACCAATATTAGCCAGGGTAAACCAGTGACCCCAGGCCAGTAACTGACTGACTCGAGAAGAAAATTGATTTTGCGTTGTCAGGTTCATTGGTTACTTCAACGAATCCGTTAGGGCATTAGCAAAGTTTTGCGCCACTGCAGCTCTTTTTGCCGCAGGCACATGCTCTTTAATAATATGCGTGATAGTATTGCCCAGACACATCAGGCTTAAATCAACCGGTGCCTTTTTTTCGGCAAGTACAGCTACAAGCTGGTCGACAAGTTGTTCTACTTCTTCATTGGTATATTTGGATAACGCTGGCATCGGTGGTTCATTACTGATTTATATATGTCCTTGTATTTTAACACCGTAGGAGTGAAAAACAAAGATGACCACTGAGGTTAAGAAGCTGGTTGTACATTACGTCGATAAAGACGACGGTAATACCCAAATTCACTTGCGCAATGACGAAATGCCCATCAATGAGCGCGTTAATGTGTTTATCGAGCAGTTACATCACGCCTATAACGGCAAGCCAGGCAAGGGTTTTTGTGCCTTCAGTGCAGACAAAAGCAGCGTTGTGGCAAGTGCCATGCAAAGCTACCGTAATCATGAGCTTGGCTTTTGGCAAGTCACCGAGCAGGCCGCTACGGTATTAAAAGAAGAGCTTGATAAATATGCCTTTAATGAAACCGGCTATCTGGTGTTTTGTCATTATCAGTATGTTGCCACGGAATATATTTTAATTGCCCTAATTAATATTAAAGAGCATTACAGCATTACCTCTGAGCTGGACTTGGCCTCTTCCCGTCACCTGGATATCACCCGCATGCAATTGGCGGCGCGCATCGACTTAGCAGCCTGGGACACGCAGGCAGACGATAACCGTTATATCTCCTTTATCAAAGGTCGAGCCGGGCGTAAGGTTGCCGATTTCTTCTTGGACTTCCTCGGCTGTGAAGAAGGTATCGACCCGAAACAACAAAGTCGCTCCATGTTGAACGCAGTTGAAGACTACCTAAGCGAGCAAGGCTTAGACAAGACGGAAAAAGATGAACGTCGCCGCGAAGTCTTTGATTATTGCAGTGACCGCTTAAGCAGTGGCGAAGATGCTCAAATCGATGAAATTGGTAAGGCTATCAGCAAGGATGATGAGAACAGCTTTAACGATTTTTATCAGCAGCAAAATTATGATTTGGCCGAGTCATTCCCGATCGATAAGAAAACCGTAACCGGCATGGTGAAGTTATCTGGCATGGGTGGTGGAGTGAGCGTTGGCTTTGAGCGCAAGCACTTGGGTGAGCGGGTTATTTACGACCCGGTTAATGACACCCTGACTATCAAGGGCGTGCCGCCAAATCTAAAAGACCAGCTTGAGCAGTTGGATAAGGAGTAGGGGGTAAACCTGCTTCTAGTCTTAGGAATATAAAAGACATAAAAAAAGCCGCTGAAATCAGCGGCTTTTTGCGTTTACCTTAATTACTCGGCATCAGCCTGAGCTACTTCAGGCACCGGCTCAGCGGCAATCTGTGGGGCTTTTGGTGTCGCCGCGCCACAGAATGCATGGTGTACAGGTGCAACTGACCCTGGCTTCAAGCCACTGTTGACCACGGCTGCACGCTGCTCTGCAGGCATTGGCTGTGGCAATTCACCCAGAGGTTGCATGGCTGGGGTTACCGGCTGTGTCATAGGCGCAGAGGCATGACCGATTGCGCGTACGGCTTTAGCTGCTGGCTCGACCGTTGCTGTAACCTCTGCTTCAACTTGTGGGGCTTCTGCAGTTTCCGCAACAGGTGCTTCTTCAGCTACAACTTCAACCTTTTCCTCCTGAACAGGCTCGGCTGGTGTTTCAACAACTGTCTCGACGGCAGTCTCGACAGCAGTTTCGACGGAAGTCTCAGCAAGTGTTTCAACCTGAGCTTCAACTTCAGCTTCAGCTGGTTTCGCTTCATCTTGCTCGGCGATAACTTCTACCGCTGGCTCTTCGCTGCTAGTCGCAGGCGTTTCAACAACCGCTTCTTCAGCTTGTGGCTCAACAGTTTCTGCAACCACTTCGGCTTGAGGCTCTGGGCTCTCTTGGCTTGGTGCTGGAGCAGCTTCAACGGCTACTTGTTCCACTGGCGTTTCTACCGACTGCTCGGCTGTCTGCTCTGCAGGTACAGTATCTTGCTTCGCTTCTTCCGCCATGGCTTGATCCGCTACCGGAATAAAGGCAGCCTTTTCCACTTCGCCTTCTTACTTTTCACGGCGACGACGTTGACCGGCGGCGCGCAGGTGGCGTGGTGAACGACGGCTGCGAGTGCGGCCTTCTTTTTCACCCTCGGCTTGCTCTTCACCTTCTTGCGTCTCAGCGTTGGCGTTTTCCACCTGAGCGGCTGGCTCTGCTTTTGGCTCTGCCTTAGGTGCAGGCTTAGATTCAGCTTTTGGTGAAGCCTTTTCTTGTGCTGCATCAGCTTGCTGTTCTTGCACGGCAACTTCTTGAGTTGCTGCAATAACTGGCGCTGCTTGTTGCTCTTGAGCATCTACTGCAGGCTCAACCACAGGCGTTGCTGTTTCGGTTGTAAGCGTTTGCTCTGTCTGATTTGACACACGTACCTTCTTACGAAGATTACGTCGCTGACGGCGCTGCTTAGGCTTTTGATCTTGCTCTTGTTGTTGCTCTTCTTGAGCTTCAACAACCGCTTCTTTGCGCACTTCCTCGTTATCGTTGCGGTTATCGCGACGACGGTTTTGCGAACGACGGCGTTTATTGCGGTTATCCGAGCTACGATTATCATCACGCTCGTTGCTGCGCTGACCACCACGTTGGCCGCCGCGCTCATCGCTGCGATTTTGCTCGTTGCTTTCGCTCTTCTCAGCTTCTGGCTTTTCACCGCCTTTTTGCTGCGGGCCTTTACCACGGTTACGCGACTGATTGCTGCGACGACGCTGGTTATTGCGACGACGTTCACCAGAGCGGCGCTCTTTTTGCTCTTCTTGACCTGACTTTTTATCTTGCTCTTTTTGCTCTTCGCCGCCGAACAGACCTTTAAGCCATTTGCCGATGCGCTCAAGCAGGCCTAGTTGTGCAGGCGCTTTGGCTTGAGGGCCGGCCGCTTTAGGCTGAGCAACAGGTGCAGGCTCGTGTGGCATGACTACGCCTTTAAGCACAGGCTCTTCACGTTGTGGCATAGCCGGCGCACGTGAGTACTCAATTGCTTCCGGCTCCGGCTCAATGATTTGCTCGTAGCTTGCTGCTTCTAGGGTCTCGTCTTTGCGTAAACGTACGACTTCGTAATGCGGTGTTTCCATATGTTGATTAGGAATGATCACCACATCACAGTTGTGTCGTTTTTCAATGCGCTGCACGCTGCGGCGCTTTTCGTTGAGCAGGTAGGCGCCAACGGCAACTGGTACCTGAGCATTAACCTGAGCGGTATTGTCCTTGATCGCTTCTTCTTCGATTAAGCGCAAGATAGACAAGGCGATAGACTCGTTTGAACGAATGGTACCTTGGCCACTACAACGTGGGCAGCTGCCTTGGCTCGCTTCACCCAGTGAAGGGCGCAGGCGCTGACGTGACATTTCCAACAGGCCAAAACGAGAAATTTTGCCGATCTGCACGCGGGCACGGTCTTGACGTGCCGCATCTTTAAGGCGGTTTTCTACTTCACGTTGATGGCGCGGCGGCGTCATATCGATAAAGTCGATAACAATCAAACCACCCAGGTCACGCAGGCGTAACTGGCGGGCGATTTCATCGGCGGCTTCCAAGTTGGTATTAAGTGCGGTTTCCTCAATATCGCTACCTTTTGTCGCTTTTGATGAGTTGATATCGATAGAGGTCAGTGCTTCCGTCGGGTCAATAACGATTGAACCACCAGAAGGCAGACGTACTTCGCGTTGGAAGGCCGACTCAATTTGGCTTTCAATTTGATAATGCGTAAACAGGGGCACATCGTTTTGGTACAGCTTCACGCGATTCATAAAGTCTGGGCGGAAGCGTTCGATATGGGCTTTTGCTTCTTCGAATACGCGCGGCTTGTCGATTAGGATTTCACCGATATCGCGACGTAGATAGTCACGAATAGCGCGGAAAATAACGTTGCTTTCCTGGTGAATTAAGAAAGGTGCCTTGCCGCTGTCGGCTGCATCTTTAATCGCCTGCCAATGTACCAGAAGCGCTTTTAAGTCGTAGTCAAGCTCTTCGTATGATTTGCCTACACCTGCGGTGCGAACAATCAGGCCCATGCCTTTAGGCAGGTCCAGGCGGCTTAGCGCTTCTTTAAGCTCGGCGCGCTCATCCCCTTCGATACGACGAGAAATACCGCCAGCACGAGGGTTATTTGGCATAAGCACCAGGTAGCTACCGGCAACACTGATAAAGGTGGTTAGCGCAGCGCCTTTTTGGCCACGTTCTTCTTTATCAACCTGGACGATCACTTCCTGACCTTCACGGATCACATCCTTGATATTAGGACGGCCGCTGAAGGTATAACCGCTAGGGAAGTAAGTGCGGGCAATTTCTTTCAGTGGTAAGAAGCCATGGCGTTCGGCGCCGTAGTCAACAAAAGCGGCTTCAAGTGAAGGTTCGATACGGGTAATTTTACCCTTGTAGATGTTTGCTTTCTTTTGTTCGTGTCCAGGGCTTTCGATGTCTAGATCGTACAGGCGCTGGCCATCAACCAGTGCTACGCGCATTTCTTCTTGCTGCGTCGCATTGATTAGCATGCGTTTCATATTGTTACTCTTAAATTCTTTACATAGTGCCCGACCTGATTTGGGTCGTTCGGCGCTCTTCTTTGTGTCTTAGGTACAGTCTCACGACTGGGCTTTTAACGAAAAAGCTTAACGTTTTAAATCTACCTTGGAGTGGTTTGGCAGTAATTTTGAGCCACTACACCACATCTAAGTTTATGCCCTCAGCTAGGGGCTGACAGGCGACGCACAAGGCAATAGTCGTTTACCGTTACACCAAATGGTGGTCGATAGCATTATGATTTTGTTTAATTACAGGCCGTTCGCTGACGTTCTATTTAATGCTGAATCGTGCGCAAAAGACCTAATGTTCTATTCTTCGTTTCCTATTATTACCCCGTTGGGCTAATCACCACTTGCGGTCGCAGCCAAACAAACAATCTATTACGCGCATTGTTTGTCACTGCATTCACGTGGTTTCTGGGTGATAAAGCTGTGGAAATACGAGCTCGAATCTGTATGATCGCCATTCCCAGAATGTGTTGCACGCAAGTTTTGGTTAAAACCAAAGGTGATGTAAAATCTTGTGTTATGCACAGGTTTTACAAGGGCGATTATCCCACTAAAACCTCAGCATAAGCAACTAAATTATGACTCAAATCAGTGATTAGGTAATGAAAGAGACAATTGGCACCCAGGTTTGCTTTGTAACCGTTGATGAAGACTACAGCGGACAACGCATAGATAACTTTTTGATAACCAAACTCAAAGGGGTGCCAAAAAGTGCGGTATACCGTATTTTGCGCAAAGGCGAGGTGCGGGTGAATAAAAAACGTGTCAAGCCTGTGTATAAATTACAAGCGGGTGATACTGTACGTATTCCGCCGATTAAGGTGGCCGAGCGCAGCGAGCAGCCTATACCGACCAATTTAGATAAGGTGAGTAAGCTCGAAGATGCCATCTTGTTTGAAGACAAATATCTTATTGTTATCAACAAGCCTGCCGGTATGGCTGTGCACGGTGGTAGTGGCTTGAGTTTTGGTCTTATCGAAGCATTGCGTGCGCTGCGCCCCAATGACAGAAACCTGGAGCTGGTGCACCGCTTAGACCGAGATACCTCGGGCTGTCTGCTTATCTCGAAAAAACGCTCGGTCTTGAAGTCTCTGCACGAGCAATTGCGCGAAAAAACCATGGAGAAGAACTACTGGGCCTTAGTAGCCGGGCAGTGGGATGCCAAGGTGCGTAATGTGAATGAGCCGCTAAATAAAAATACCCTGCAATCCGGTGAGCGCGTGGTGCGTGTTGACCATGAGCGCGGTAAAGCCTCCCATACGCGTTTTCGCGTTCTGGAGCGTTTTGAAAATTGCTCCTTGGTGCAGGCATCACCTGTGACCGGGCGTACTCACCAAATTCGTGTGCATACTCAGTGTAAGGGTCATCCTATCGCCTGTGATGATAAATATGGCGATCAAGCTTTTGATGCGCAAATGCGTGCTCAGGGCTTAAACCGCTTATTCTTGCACGCTCGTGAGCTGCGCTTTTTCCATCCGCAAACGGAAACTACCTTGGCTCTGGAAGCGCCTTTAGATGCGGCATTGGAACATTGTTTAGGACGCTTACGTGAGCAAAATCAATAACAAAGAGCTGCTGATATTCGATTGGGACGGCACCATTATGGACTCGGTGCCGAAAATTGTGGCGACACTGCAAAGTGCGGCGCGCGCATTGAGCGTGCCCGAGCCAGACCCGGTGAGCGCAAAGAATATCATAGGCCTAAGCCTAGATACCGCGGTGGCCACCTTGTTCCCCGAGCATAGCGAGTTTCATCAGGCCCTTGAAGAGCAATATAAGCACCATTATCTGGCCGTTGACACCACACCAACGCCGCTGTTTGATGATGTTGAAAGCACGCTCACGGCGCTAAAGAATAAAGGTTATGCCTTGGCGGTGGCAACCGGTAAAAGCCGTAAGGGCTTAGACAGATTAATGGGTGAAACCGGTCTGGCGCATTTTTTTGATATAACCCGTACTGCTTGTGAGGCCCAATCTAAGCCGCATCCGCAGATGCTGGAGCAAATCCTTGATTTTTATCAACTGTCGCCACAGCAGGCGGTGATGATAGGGGATACGCAAATCGACATGCAACTGGCAGCCAATGCTGGGGTTGACAGCATAGGCGTGACCTTTGGTGTGCATGCCAAGGAAGAACTGGAAATCTTCAATCCCAAGGCGACTGTAAACAGTTATCGGGAATTATTGGCGCTATTTTAAGCGCCATTTTTGTGCTGGTGTGCTGGCACAGTTACAGCGCCAGCGGATCTATGCCCCAATCTAACAAGAGTTGGTTAAGGCGTAATAAAGGCAGGCCAACTAGAGCATTGGGATCATCGCCCTTAAGGGCTTCAAAAAGACAAATCCCTAAGCCTTCGCTTTTAAAGCTGCCGGCACAATTAAGCGGTTGCTCTTTGGCCACATAAAGACGTATTTGCTCGGCACTTAAATGGCGAAAATGAACCTCAAATGGCTCGACTATTACCGTATTTTTGCCCGTTTCTATGTCGAGCAGGGCTAAAGAGGTTAAAAAGGTGACTTTTTCGCCGCTAAAACGAGCCAGCTGCGCTTCGGCCTTGGCCACGGTGTGGGGTTTTCCAAGTATATCCCCCTGGTGCAGAGCCACCTGATCTGAACCAATCACCAGCCCTTTGTCATACAAGTTACACGCGGTTTGGGCTTTTTCCAGAGCCAAACGGCGTACCAGTTGCTCCGGCTTTTCGTCGGCTTTGGCTGACTCGTCAATTTCGGGTGAAAAATGGTGAAATTCAGGGATAATTTTTTTTAATAATTGCTGCCTAAAAGGCGAACTTGAGGCTAAGATAAAAGCTGTTTTCATTGCCCGATCATCGAATTGTTAAATATCGGCTCTAGAATACGGCGCAATCGGGCGAAAAACAAAAGGAAAGTCGAATTTTATTTTGACTCTAATGATAACTATCTATATGATGCAGCCCCTATGCAAAAGGTGAAGATTCCCGTCACCCTTGATCCGGGCAGGGCAGCACAGCGTCAGCTAAGTTATGATGGCGTGGTGATGTTTGAAGAACTTTCTCGATTCGAGCAAGTTGTGCTGGATAAAAGTGGTGAAGTAGCGGTACAAATTCATTGCAAGCAGGACGAACAAGGTTTAACTGTGCTAAGTGGTTCTTTAAAGGCCCGAGCCACCCTTATTTGTCAGCGTTGTAATGAAGAGTTTGGGTTGGATTTGGAACAAGACTTTGCGTATACGCCGGTTGGCATGGGTGCAGAGTCAGATCATCTCCCTGATTACTACGATCTTGTGGAGCTAGATGAGAACGGAGAAGTCAACATTCGACAATTAGTTGAAGACGAGTTGATTTTGGCCATTCCTATCGTGCCTATGCATGACGAAGCATCTTGTCGTTACTCAGAGCAACAAAAAAGCTTTGGTAAAATCGACGAAGAAGATGAAAAACCAAATCCATTTGAAATTTTGAAACAACTTAAGAAAGATTCTTAGGAGAAGGCTAATGGCGGTACAAAAAAGCAAGAAGTCTCGTGCAAGACGTGGTATGCGTCGTTCACACGATGCGATCAGTGGTCCAGCTCTAACAGTTGATAAAGTGACTGGTGAAACTCACCGTCGTCACCACATCACTGCAGACGGCTACTACAAAGGCGTTAAAGTAATTTCTAAGTAAGAGATTGCTTTATGCAACGCAGTCTAACCATTGCGTTAGATATGATGGGGGGCGATTACGGCCCCCGTTCATCTATCCCAGCCGCAGTTGAAGCGGTCCATCTTCATAGTTCACTTACCCTGATCCTCTGCGGTAATGAAACCCTAATTCAAGAGCAGCTTTCCCGTTTAGACGCGCTGCAGCACCCACGCTTAAAAATCAAACATTGTACGCAAATCGTCACCAATGCCGATGAACCCGCGTATGCGTTACGTAATAAAAAAGATGCGTCTATGCGTGTGGCCCTTGATTTGGTTAAATCTGGGGAAGCTCAGGCCTGTGTAAGTTCCGGCAACACAGGGGCGTTATTCGCCATTGCTCATTATGTTCTGAAAATGTTGCCCGGCATTAAACGCCCGGCGCTGATCTCTTCGGTACCCACAGAAACAAAACGACCGGTTTATTTATTGGATCTTGGCGCCAATGTCCATTGCGATGCTAATACCCTGTATCAATTCGGGATCATGGGCGCTGTGGTGGCGCGCGAGGTGCAAGACATTGAACACCCTAAGGTTAGCTTGCTCAATATCGGCTCCGAAGACATTAAGGGTCATGAGGGTATCAAAGAGGCAGCTCAGTTGATGACGCGCTGTAACAGCATTAACTACACGGGTTACAGCGAGGGTAGTGATATTTTCAGTGGCAAGGCCGATGTGATCGTCTGTGAAGGTTTTGTCGGTAATGTGGCACTAAAAACCTGTGAAGGAATTGCAAAACTGATCATGCATAAGATGACTAAAGCCTTGAAAAAGCATTTGCTTTATCGTGGCTTGGCGCTATTACTTATGCCTGTCATAAAAAAGATCTATAAAAAGGTGAACCCCGACCAGTATAACGGCGCATCTTTGGTAGGATTGCGCGGTATAGTGGTTAAAAGTCATGGAAATGCATCGGCAAGTGCATTTCTAGCGGCAATTAATGAGGCTGTTAAGGAAGTGCAACGACAGTTGCCCGAGAAGATTCAAGCGGCCTTTGCTGAGAACGAGCCAACGCCAGATACGAGCGCAGAAAACTCGTAAACTCCCTCCTCATTAATGCCTGCCAAAATTCGCGAACATCGCTAAAACAATACGAAAGAGCAGCATATGTCTGAAAAAATCGCAATATTATTTCCTGGTCAAGGCTCACAAAGCGTTGGCATGTTATCCGAGCTACTGAGCGAGTCTGAGGTAGTTAAAGCCACCTTTGCAGAAGCATCAGAAGCCCTTGGCTATGACTTGGCAGAGCTAGTGCTTAATGGTCCAGAAGAAGAGCTAAATCAAACTCACCGTACACAACCTGCGTTATTGTGTTCTTCAGTGGCTATTTTCCGTCACTGGCAACAACTAGGCGGTGTAGAGCAAGAAGTGGTATTGGCTGGTCACAGTCTAGGCGAATACTCGGCGTTGGTATGTGCCGGTGTACTGAGCCTGGCAGATGGCGTTAAGCTGGTTGAAAAGCGCGGTCAATATATGCAGCAAGCAGTACCTGCTGGTGTAGGTTCAATGGCGGCCATCATTGGTCTTGACGATGATGCAATTGCTAAAGCCTGTGCCGACAGTGCCCAAGACCAGGTAGTTGCGCCAGTGAACTACAATTCACCGGGTCAGGTGGTGATCGCCGGCAATAAAGAAGCCGTAGATCGCGCCAGCGAAGCCTGTAAAGAAGCAGGAGCTAAGCGTGCACTGCCGCTTGCGGTAAGTGTACCTTCACACTGTGAACTGATGAAGCCTGCCGCCGAGCAGCTTAAAGGCGACCTTGACGCCTTAGCACTAAACGCGCCTCAATACACGGTGATCAACAACGTTGATGTGGCTGCCGAGCAGGATGTTGAAGCCATTAAAGATGCCTTGGTACGCCAGCTTTACAGCCCAGTTCGCTGGACTGAAACCGTACAAGCCATTGCTAAAATGGGCGTTACTCAGGCCTTTGAATTTGGTCCTGGCAAGGTTCTAACCGGCCTGGTAAAACGAATTGATAAAACCCTTGATTGCAGCGCTGTTAACGACAGTGCCAGCGCAGAAGCAGCTAAATAAAAGAGAACAAAAATGGCAAATTTATTTTCCCTAGAGGGCAAGGTAGTCCTAGTAACAGGTGCAAGCCGTGGTATTGGTAAAGCAGTTGCTGAGCAATTGGTTGCGCAGGGCGCAAAAGTTGCGGGCACGGCAACCAGCGACGGTGGTGCTGAGAAGATCTCTGCTTACCTTGGTGAGAACGGCAAGGGTTATAAGCTAAACGTGACCGATGCCGAGTCAATCGAAGCAACTTTGGCGGCGATTAAAGCAGATCTGGGTGACATAGATGTATTGGTAAACAATGCCGGTATCACTCGCGATAATCTGCTAATGCGCATGAAAGACGACGAATGGCAGGATATTATCGATACTAACCTATCGTCTATCTTCCGCCTGTCAAAAGCCGTATTGCGTCCTATGATGAAGAAAAAGTCGGGCCGTATCATCAACATAGGTTCTGTTGTAGGCACCATGGGTAACGCTGGTCAGGCCAACTATGCTGCTGCAAAAGCCGGCGTAATTGGTTTTTCTAAGTCGTTGGCTCGTGAAGTGGCCTCACGTGGTATCACGGTGAACGTTGTTGCTCCTGGCTTTATCCAAACCGATATGACAGACGAGCTAACCGAAGAGCAAAAGGCGGCAACGCTTGCCAATGTACCGGCTGGTCGTCTTGGTCAACCGAATGAAATTGCAGCGGCTGTATGCTATTTGGCGTCTGACGCCGCGGCGTACGTTTCCGGCGAAACTCTGCACGTTAACGGCGCGATGTATATGGTTTAAGGCTCTATCGGGGCCAAAAAAGGTCACAAAAACTCGACTAAAAAGATTGAAGTTTTTGTGATCTTGCTTTAAACATACTTGAAATCGCTATGAAAATGGGCGATAAAAGTGCAACTTTACTTTGATACAGGTTTGACCAGAGAAAAAACTCAGGGCAAATCCTTGAATCAGACAAATATGCTGCGTAAACTACGCCGCAATCTGAAAAAATAACGCAGTAGCGTTTAAATAAAGGAAAGAAGAATGAGCGACATCCAAGAACGCGTAAAGAAAATCATCGTTGAGCAACTAGGTGTTAAAGAAGAAGAAGTAAAATCTGAAGCGTCTTTCGTTGATGATCTAGGTGCGGACTCTCTTGATACTGTTGAGCTAGTAATGGCGCTAGAAGAAGAATTTGATACTGAGATCCCAGACGAAGAAGCTGAGAAGATCACTACAGTTCAAGCTGCTATCGATTACGTTACAGCTCACGCTGAGTAATCAACGCATTTCTTTTAAGGGCAGCATCCGCTGCCCTTAGTCTATCTGAGACCCCCATCTTTTATTCCCTTTTTGGAGGACACCGTGGCTAAACGTCGAGTCGTAGTTACTGGCTTAGGTATGCTTACGCCGCTGGGTAATGATGTAGCGTCAACCTGGCAGGGCTTATTGAATGGTCAAAGTGGCATAGGTGCTATAACCCATTTCGATACAACAGATTTTGGTACCAAATTTGCTGGTTTAATCAAAGATTTTGATGCCGAAGCATACATGGCGAAAAAAGATGCCAAGAAAATGGATTTGTTTATCCAATATGGTATCGCCGCTGGTATTCAAGCCTTAGATGATTCAGGCTTGGAAGTGACCGAAGCCAATGCCGACCGTATTGGTGTTGCTGTGGGCTCAGGGATCGGTGGTTTAACACTGATCGAAGAAAACCATGAAAAACTTTTAAATGTTGGGCCGCGCAAGTTGTCGCCATTTTATGTGCCGTCAACCATCATTAATATGATCTCAGGTCACCTTTCTATTATGAAGGGCCTGCGTGGACCGAACATTTCTATCGTTACCGCCTGTACAACCGGCCTGCACAACATTGGCCATGCGGCACGAATGATCGCTTACGGCGATGCGGATGCCATGGTTGCCGGTGGTGCTGAGAAAGCCTCTACGCCTATGGGCATGGGTGGCTTCAGTGCGGCGCGTGCCTTGTCAACGCGTAACCGACAACCCGCAAGCGGCGTCACGCCCTTGGGATAAAGACCGTGACGGTTTTGTACTGTCTGACGGTGCCGGTGTTGTGGTTCTTGAAGAGTATGAACACGCCAAAGCACGTGGTGCGAAGATTTATGCCGAGCTTGTTGGTTTCGGTATGAGTGGTGACGCTTATCATATGACCTCGCCGCCAGAAGACGGCGCCGGTGCGGCACTTGCTATGGCTAACGCTATTAAAGATGCAGGCATCAATGCTGAGCAAGTGGGTTACATCAATGCTCACGGTACTTCAACACCTGCGGGTGATAAGGCCGAAACCAGTGCGGTTAAGAGCATCTTTGGCGCCGCTGCCGACAAAGTGATGGTAGGCTCGTCTAAGTCTATGATGGGTCACCTGCTAGGTGCTGCCGGTTCGGTAGAATCAATCATCACGGTACTGTCTCTACAAGACCAAAAAGTATCACCAACCATCAACCTGGATAACCCGGATGAAGGCTGCGATCTGGATTACATCGCCCACACTGCGCGTGATGTAAAACTAGACTATGCGCTGTGTAACTCGTTTGGTTTCGGTGGCACTAACGGCTCACTGCTATTTAAAAAGATCTAACAGTGAAATCAACTGCCTACCAGCGTAGACCAAGTTAGGACTAAGCTGGTAACATAAGCTCGGTTATGACCGAGCTTTTTTTATGACTAAAACTATTATAAATGGCCAGCTGGGGCACCTAATCGATATTAATGACCGCGGTTTAAACTACGGTGATGGTTTTTTTACTACGGCCAAAGTGGTCGACGCCAAGGTGCAACTATGGCCCTTACACCGTGCTCGTCTAAGTGAATGTGCCCGTTGTTTAGGCTTTGGGGATTTGGATTTTGCCGCCCTTGAGCAGGACGTGGCGCAGCTGCTCAATAGCCGCGAAAACGCCCTTGATGAGCCGGCGGTGCTTAAGGTGCTCTACACCCGTGGCAGTGGTGGGCGAGGTTATGCGCCTCCGAGTGATGTTCAGCCTACGCGCATACTTAGCTTGTTGCCTTATCCCGATGCATACCGAGAGATAGCGCAAAAAGGCCTGAGTCTTTCAGTGGCCAAAACACGGTTAGCGCAACAGCCTTTATTGGCCGGTCTAAAAACCCTCAATCGTCTTGAGCAAGTCTTTATCAAGCAAGAAGCGGCGCAGCAAAACAGCGACGATTTGTTAGTATTAGACACCACAGACAAGGTGATAGAAACATCCAGCGCAAATCTGCTGATGTATAAGCAGGGGCAGTGGTACACACCAAGCCTAGATCAGGCCGGAGTGCAGGGCGTGTATTTAGCCCATCTGCAAGAGCGTATGCCGGTGATCAGTTGTCAGCTCAATTTGGCCCAGGTATTGTCGATGGATGCGGTGTTTTGCTGTAATAGCCTGATGGGCTTGGTGCCCATTACCCGCATCGCTCACCATGATTTTAATTTGGATGTCGCTCATAGCCTGCTAGCAAAACAAGGGATCAAGATATGATAAGGGTCATTGTCGGCGTTGTATTGCTGGCGTTAGTACTTACTTCTGCTGGATATTATCAATTGCGTCAAGCCATGCTAGCGCCCTTTAATATTGAGCACACCCAATTAGTTGAAATTCCAAGCGGCACTGGTTTCAACCAGTTATGCCGTCAGTGGCAGCAAAAACAATGGGTCGAAGAGTGTTGGCCGCTGCAGGTGCTCGCCAAGCTCGATCCCACTCTGACCGATTTAAAAGCCGGCGTGTATCAGTTGGTACCGGGCACAGCGCTTGGTGCCTTTAGACAGATAAGTCAGGGTCAGGAGCATGAATTCAGCTTCACCATTATCGAAGGTGACAACCTGCGTCAGGTATTGGCACGATTGGCCCAGTCCGCATATGTGAGCGCGCCATTGCAATGGGGCGATAGCTTTATCGACCAGCCCCTGGATGAGCGTTTCGAGGGCAAGTTGTTCCCCGACACCTATCATTACCATGCTCATGAAGATGCCGAGCAGATCCTAATGCGCGCCTACAATAAAATGGAATCGCAGTTAGCCCAGATCTGGCAGCAACGTGACGAGAGCACGCCACTGAAAAGCGCTTATGAAGCCTTGATCTTGGCGTCTATTATTGAAAAGGAAACCGGTGTGGCCGGCGAGCGCGCTTTGATTGCATCCGTGTTCGTAAATCGTTTAAACAAGGGTATGCGTTTGCAAACGGATCCCACAGTGATCTATGGGATCGGTCCGGATTTCGATGGCAATATTACCCGTGCCCATTTACGCCAGACGACGCCGTACAATACCTACCGTATCCATGGCCTGCCGCCGACGCCTATTGCCATGCCATCGCGCAAAGCGCTCTTAGCAGCTGTGCAACCGGCACAGTCGGACTATTATTATTTCGTCGCCAAAGGCGATGGCAGTCATCAATTTTCCAAGCAACTCGCGGAGCATAACCGCGCCGTGCGCCAGTATCAGTTAAGAAGATCAAATGACAGCTAAGTTTATTGTGATTGAAGGCCTTGAAGGCAGTGGCAAGTCCACCGCCATGAAGGTCTGTGCCGAGCTATTAAAGAATGCCGGCATTGACTTTATCACCACGCGGGAGCCGGGCGGTACGCCTGTGGCCGAGCAATTGCGCAGTGTGGTAAAGGAATGTCAGGGTGAGCAAATCAGCACCCAAACCGAATTGCTGCTTATGTATGCGGCGCGCTCTCAGTTGCTGGAAAATGTGATCCGCCCGGCCCTGACACAGGGCACCTGGGTGCTGGGCGACCGCCATGACTTATCGTCTCAGGCCTATCAGGGCGGTGGCCGAGAAGTTGACGCCGAGGTGATGAGTTTTCTTGGCAAATATGTATTAGACGGGCTGCGCCCGGACTTGACCTTGTATCTGGATATCGACCCGGCGTTGGGCCTTGAACGTGCCCGAGGCCGTGGTGAGCTGGATCGCATCGAACAAGAAGACCTGTCGTTTTTTGTCCGCACCCGAGAGCGTTATCTGGCTTTGGCGCATGCGGATGACAGCATATATATTATCGATGCCAGTCAAAGCATGGAGCAGGTGCATCAGGCTCTTGCCGATGTGCTTGTGCCCTTTATTGCGGAGCAATAATGTATCCCTGGCTTAGCACAGTACAGCAACAATATGCCCAACAGCAGCAGCAAGGGCGATTGCACCATGCCCACCTGCTATACGGCGCTGAAGGTGTGGGAAAACGCGCCTTGGCCGAGCAGCTCAGTCAGGCGCTACTGTGCGAACAACCGCTGCAGATGCAGCCCTGCGGCCAATGTAAGGGCTGTAAGCTAATCGCTGCTGGCACCCATCCGGATTTACTTATGCTCAGCGGCGATGGCAGCAGCATAGGCGTGGATGCCATACGTGCGATCAGCGACTTTATCCAACACAGTGCCCAGCAAGGCGGCGCCAAATGCGTGATTATTCCCAATGCCCAGCGTATGACGGTAGCGGCGAGCAATGCCTTGCTGAAAACCTTGGAAGAGCCCAATAATCATTGTTATTTATGGTTATTAAGTCCAGGCACCGCCAATTTATCGGCCACCATCTTGAGTCGCTGTGCTAAGCAACAGATCACGGTGCAGGACAATGAAGCCTTGGATACCTGGCTGCAGAATCATGCCTCGTTGGCGATACAGCAGCCCTTTGCCGTACATTTTAAAACTCAGCCCTTGTTATTACGCCAATGGCAGGAAAACGATGAACTAGGGCAAATCCAAACCTTATACCAGGCGCTGTATGAACAGCAATTGGCGGGTGACGAACAAAAGCTGGTTGATATTTTGGCGCAAAACTCACAATATATTGCTATCTTTAGGCTGTTCGTCAGCCAGTTTTTATTACATAAGTCTCAGCAGGGGTTAAGCTTTACGGCTTTTGAACGCTGTTATAGGCAATTACAACACTTTAGTGAGCAGGTAACGCAAACCCCAGGGCTAAATATGTCCTTAGCACTGGCAAAGCTGTTGCGTGTATTAAAGCAAGAATTAGGATAACAAAGGAGCCGTTGTGCAAGAGTTACTTGTAGAATTAGACGATCTGGACGAATTATATCGTTGTTATATGCCTTATCTAAAAACCGGTGGTTTGTTTGTACGCACAAACATGAGCTATGAAATGGGTCAGTCTTTGGCGCTGCGCGTGAGTCTACCCAATTCCCTCGAAGAAGAGGTGGTAACAGGCAAGGTAGTATGGGTGACGCCCATTGGTGCTCAGAGCTCCAACCCGCCGGGTATCGGCATTGGCTTCGTAGATGATAAAGTGCATCTGCGTGATAAAATCGAAAAGCAGCTCGGAACCATGCTAAACTCCGGACATCCCACGTACACCATGTAAGGCCTTCGGCCTTACATTCATATTGCAGTAACACATGATTGTAGACTCCCACTGCCACCTGGATAGGTTGGATTTCGATAAGCTTGGTCAAGACTTGCCAAGTGTATTAGCTCAGGCACGCGCCAAAGATGTTGAACACTTCTTATGTGTCAGCGTGACCTTGCAGCAGTTTCCACAAATGTTGGAAAAAATCGCCGCTTTTGATGATGTTTCCGCTTCCTGCGGTGTGCATCCTTTAGACCAAAAAGATGCCTTGGATATCGACCTGCTGCGCCGTTTGGCGGTGCATGATAAGGTGGTTGCCATAGGTGAAACCGGGCTAGATTACTACTACAGCGGCGACACCAAACAGGTGCAGCAAGACAGCTTTGTCGGTCATATTCAGGTGGCCAATGAGCTTAATAAACCGCTGATCATTCATACCCGAGATGCCAAAGCCGACACCATTAATTTGATGCGTGAGCATAATGCTGAGCGCTGCGGTGGCGTCTTGCATTGCTTTACCGAAGACCTGGATATGGCTAAAAAGGCCATGGATCTAGGCTTTTATATTTCCATTTCAGGTATAGTCACTTTCCGCAATGCAGAGCAATTGCGGGATGTGGTCAAACAGGTGCCTTTGGATCGCTTGCTTATTGAAACCGACTCACCCTATTTAGCGCCGGTGCCGCATCGGGGTAAAACCAATCAACCGGCCTATGTGCAGGATGTGGCCTACTTTATTGCCGACCTCAAAGGGGTGAGTTATAAAGAGCTGGCCAGCGCAACAACGGATAACTTTTATCGTTTGTTTAACGGTATCAACAGGCGTTAAGGATTGATGGGGCCAATATTGTGACAGAATTTCCTCTGCTGCTGCTTGGCCCTTTGCTACGGCGCGCCGAGCCCGAGCTTATTCGTCTGCAACTGGCGACCTCTAAGGCGATTAACCCAAGATTAGAGCTCAGCGGGGTCGAGCTTTATCAGCAGGTGGATATGTGTCGCTTGGGCGAGCATTTATACCTTTACAACCTGACCATAACGCCCGTCAACGGCACCTTTGTAAGCGATCTTGCCATTGCCTACGAGTTGTTTGATGGCCTAGAGCGCATCGATTTAAATGCGTTTTGCTACCCAGGCCAAGCCAGCCCGACCTTATTAATACCCCAGCTATTACACTCAGTGCTGCACGGCTCTTGTCGCAATCCCCATCATTATAGTGACGATGCCCTAGTGCAAGCCGATGCCTTACTGGCACTCTCAATGGAGCACGGCAGTGAGACTCAGCGTCCGCAGCTGCTCCTGCTCTCTGGTGATCAGGTGTATGCCGATGATGTGGCGGGTCCCATGTTAATGGCGATTCATCAGTTGATTGCTAAGCTGGGGATTTACACCGAATCGGCGCCACTGTTAGCTGTGAGCGAGCAGGTTGTGGATGAGCTCTATAGGCGCGCCGAGTTGCTTCCGAAAACCCCTTGGCAGCAGCTGTCAAAGTGGCATAGCGGCTATTGGCTGCGCAAAGACGAGGCGCACTTTAGCAGCATTAAAAGTGCCAACCATTTAATCCACTTTGAAGAGTTTATTGCTCTGTACTTGTTGAGCTTTAGCGCTGCGAGTTGGCAATTGGTCGACTTTGCCCGCTTAGATCTTGCCGCCGAGCACCCACAGCATGCCCAGTTTAGCGCCGAGCGTGAGCATTTGCGTAAATTTGCCGCCAGTCAGGCTCGGGTGGCGCGGCTGTTGGCCCAGACCAGTACCTTAATGATCTTCGACGATCATGACGTTACCGATGACTGGAACCTGACCGCCAATTGGGAGCAAGCTGTGTATACCCATGGCGCCAGCCGCGGCATTATTTGTAATGCCATGTTGGCGTATGCTCTGTTTCAGGGCTGGGGAAACACGGATGCGAAACAGGACTGGCCATTTTTCTCCTTGCTCAATAGCGCCTCGCGAGAGAATCACTGGCACTTGAAGGACGTGTATAAGCCCTTACTGCATTACGACTACTGGCATTATGAGCTCCCCACCGTACCTAAGGTGGTGGTGCTCGATACCCGCACCCATAGATGGCGTAATGAGCAGGACTTTAATGAGCCCTCGGGCTTATTGGACTGGGAGCGATTACTCGAGCTGGAGAGCACCTTGGAAGGATGTGACAAGGTCTTGCTGGTTTCTGCCGCCCCCGTATTTGGGGTTAAGTCTATCGAGGCGATACAGGCGCTCTTTACCTTGTGCGGCAAGCCGCTGATGGTGGATTGTGAAAACTGGATGGCCCATGAGGGCTCAGCGAAAAAGTTACTCGATATCTTCCGGCGCTTAGAGACACCGGAAGAAACCATTATTCTCTCCGGCGATGTTCATTACTCCTTTTGCTTTTCAGTAAAGGCGCGCTTTGGTGAGCGTGATAACCGTATTTGGCAGCTGACCGCCAGTGGCATTAAAAATGAATTTCCTCGTAAGCTGATTAACTTTTTGGATAGGCTCGACTCCATACTCTATTCGCCGCGCAGCCCCTTGAATATGTTTACTAAACGTTGGCAAATGAAGGTCGATAAGCACGATACCACCACGGGGCCGCAAAAGCATTTGGTGAGCCAGGCAGCGATCAGTCTGATTGAGTTGGAGCAGGGCGAGCTGAGTCGCTATCGCTTGCTACACAGTGATGGCAGCTGCACCGAATATGAACTCGATTAAGGACGCAGAAACGCCGCAAGAATCTCTCGCAACAGCTTGAAGTTTCTTGTGAAAATTTAAAAGTGGAATAAAAAACGCCCAGGACGAATCCGCATTGTCCTGGGCCTAGGGGAATGGCTCTTGATGAGCCGTGCGCTAACTAAATAAACTGTTCACATTCGTACGGGAGAAGCGAAAGTCTTCTTAATTGTAGTTAACACACTGCAAAAAGTGAAATAAATGAACAAGATTAAAATGCATTTAAAACAGTGTGTTACTGGTCTTTGTGAAAAACTGTAAAAATAACTGGTGTTTTTTTATACCCCTTATACCCAAGTTATACCCAAGTTATTAACCGCCCATCCAGCACCAGATCCCGAGCCAGGGAGTTTTTTATTTTATTCTTCTGCCACTTACCAAGACCGACACTGGCCCCATTTAAGCGGATGATCACCTCGCCTTGAGCCGCACTTGGCTCGCTTAGGCGCACATCTTTGCCATTAAAGTAGTCGGCGCCTTGCTCGGCAGTTAATTCAATGATGTTTTTGTTGGCTAGTTTACCTAGGCAACTGCCAAATTCATGTTCAAGACGCACGCCATTTTTGTGTGTGGTGCCGATCAAGATACCGATGCGGGAGTATTTAACCGCCTCAAACAACTGCACATTCTCTGCATCCGGGAACAACCATACTTCTTTATCGCGGACATACAGGGTGCCGGGTAAGGCTTTTATCCCAAACTGCTTTTTAAGATACTGCATAAATTCTTGCAGTTGTTTCGCTGACATTGGCGCAAAAGGGAAGGTGCCTTTTTTACTTTTCGGCTCGCTGACCGCTTTGGCTCCGGTTTTCTTAAACTTGGCAATAAAGAAACCTTCGCTGTCGAACAGCTGTGGCCAGATATGCAGATAGCCTTCCTGTGTCGCCGCTTTTTCTGCGCCGGTAAACAAATCATTCAGCGGCTCTACTTCGATTAAGCCATCAAACTCGTCGAGCAGGTACTGGCACACCGTCTGATTTTCTACCGGAGTCAGAGTACAGGTGGAATAAACCAAGGTGCCGCCAACCTTAAGGGCATGGAAAGCACTTTTGATCAGCGATTTCTGTACCTCGGCGATATCGATATTCGATTGCAACGACCAGTTTTTTAACGCATCGGCATCTTTACGCACCGTGCCTTCGCCGGAGCATGGGGCATCCAATAAAATGGCGTCGAACATCTCCGGCATATAATCGCCAAATACGGCGCCATCAAAATGCGTGAGCCCAACATTATGGGCGCCGACGCGTTTAAGGGTAGCGCTCAGTGCCTTTAAACGTGACGAGGAATATTCGTTGGCGACTAAGAAGCCCTCATTATCAAGCATGGCCACTAACTGTGAGGTTTTACTGCCCGGGGCCGCAGCCATATCCAGTACTGTATGGGTAACGCCAAAGGCATTGTCTAAGGCATCTTTCAAGGCGGTGGGTGGCAGCATGGAGCTGGCCTCTTGTACATAGATGCAGCCACTTAAGTGCAAATCGGTTCTGCCCAAAGGCAGGGCCTCTTCTTCCTGCTCGGGACGCTCTAACCAATAACCTTCTTCACACCAGGGTACCTGGACTATTTGCCAGTTGCGCTCACTACATACTTGCTCAAACTCTTCGGTCGACATCTTTAGCGTATTAACCCGCACCGCGCGTTTTAGCGGGGTTTGGCAGGCGTTAATAAAGTCTTCTAGTTCAAGGTGATCGGGCAAATAGCTTTTAACATCTTCAATAAAAGCATCAGGGATATAGGTGTTGATGTTCATAGATAGGGTAATGACGGGCAAATAATCTAGGCATAGTGTATCGCATCACCATAGTGAATGCCGATGTTTTTAAAGTGTCGACATTTTTGTTTTAATTTTACACAAAGTGCTAACTTTAGCCGGTATAAACAGGATTTATGTCGACAATGCGGGGCGTACGGTTGACAATATCCCCATCCTCTCCCATAGTAGGTGCCAAGATTGTCGACAATTTGAGAAAGGCGTGAGCAATCAATCCGTGACTAATGAATCAATAGAACCGCAAAACCAGGTGACAACCGCAGTAGACCAAGTCTTTGTGGAGCTGCGCCGCGCCATCGTCGAGGGAGACGTGGCACAGGGGTCGAAAATTTCCGAGCCGGAATTGGCAAAACGCTATGGTGTATCGCGCGCCACCCTGCGCGATGCCTTAAACCGTTTAGAAGCCTGCAACCTGGTTGAGCGCAAAGCCAATGTCGGTTGTCGCGTGGTGGCCTTGACGCCGGAGCGCCTTATCGAGGTGTATCAGGTGCGTGCCGCCCTCGAAGGTTTGGCCTGTCGGCTTGCCGCGCAGAACATGAGCGACGAGGAAATTGCCAATATTAAAGCCTTGTTAAACAAGCATCTTAATGAGCAACGAGTGAAAGAGGGGGAGTCCTATTACCAAGAGGCTGGCGACCTGGATTTTCACTATCGCATCATTAAGGGTTCAAAAAACGAGCACCTATTTAATTTGCTAATTCACGATTTATATCAGCTTATTCGCATGTACCGAGTGCAAATGGGGATGACGGGCCCTCGAGTTTCCAAAGCATTTGACGAACATTTGGCTATTATTAACGCCATTGAAAATCGTGATGGCGAATTGGCTGAGATGTTGATGAAGCGACATATCAGCTATTCAATGAATAACATAGAAAATAAATTTAACGCGGCGCAATAACCGCAACCGTTCACAGAGCAGGAGTTTACAATGTCCGCAGGAAAAAAATTTAGAGACGCATTAACAGCCAATCAGCCATTGCAGATTGTCGGCACTATCAATGCTTACTGTGCCATGATGGCTAAACAACTAGGCCATCAGGCTATTTATCTGTCCGGTGGTGGCGTGGCCAACGCCTCATACGGTCTGCCTGACTTAGGTATGACTTCATTGAACGATGTGATTGCCGATGTACAGCGTATTACCTCGGCCTGCGACTTACCGCTAATGGTGGATATCGACACGGGTTGGGGCGGTGCATTTAACATTGCCAAGACCATCCGCGATATGGAAAAAGCCGGTGCCGCTGCGGTGCACATCGAAGACCAGGTGGCGCAAAAGCGCTGTGGTCACCGTCCAAATAAAGAAATCGTTCCCGTTGAAGAAATGGTCGACCGTATTAAAGCGGCGGTAGATGCCCGTACCGACCCAGATTTCTTCATCATGGCTCGTACCGACTCATTTGCCCAAGAAGGCTTAGAAGCCGCTATTGCACGTGCCAAGGCTTATGTGGCCGCCGGTGCCGACGGTATCTTTGCCGAAGCGGTACAAACCGAAGAGCATTACCGCGCCTTTGCCGACGCCTTAGACGTGCCAATCCTTGCGAACATCACCGAGTTCGGTAAAACCGAATTGTGGAACTGCAAAGAGCTAGGCGAGTGGGGTGTGGACATGGTGCTTTACCCATTGTCGGCATTCCGTGCCATGAACAAGGCGGCAGAAAACGTATACAAATCGATTCTGGCTAACGGCGATCAAAAAGCCGTAATAGACACCATGCAAACTCGTATGGAGCTGTACGATTATCTTGGCTATCACGAATACGAACAAAAACTCGATGCCCTTTTTGCCGAAGGCAAGAATAAGTAACCGAGTTTCAACAGGAAAAATTCAGGAGAATTATTATGGTAGATAAAGCATTAGGTGGCGCGGGTCTGCGCGGTCAAGAAGCGGGTCAAACAGCCCTTTGTACGGTAGGTAAAACAGGTTCAGGCCTGACTTATTGTGGTTATGACATCAGCGAGCTGGCGGATAAAGTACAGTTCGAAGAAGTGGCCTTTTTACTTTCGCGCGGTGAGCTACCTACCGCAGGTGAATTGGTTGAATACAAAGCCAAGCTTAAATCACTGCGCGGCCTACCGGCGGCACTTAAAACAGTGCTAGAAGCCATTCCAAAAGATGCGCACCCAATGGATGTGATGCGTACCGGCTGTTCTATGCTGGGTAACCTGGAAATGGAAACCGATTTCGACCAGGCCAATGATGCCATCGATCGCATGGTTGCTATTTTCCCAAGCATCATCTGTTACTGGTACCGCTTTAGCCACGATGGCGTGCGCATTGACGTTGAAACCGATGACGATTCGGTGGGCGCTCACTTCCTACATCTGTTACACGACAAAGCGCCATCGCAGTTGTTTGCAGACGTGATGAATGTGTCTTTGATTCTCTATGCAGAGCACGAGTTTAACGCCTCAACCTTCACCGCTCGCGTATGTGCGTCAACCCTGTCTGACATTCATTCATGCGTAACCGGTGCTATCGGTTCACTGCGTGGTCCATTGCACGGTGGTGCTAACGAAGCGGCGATGGAACTGATTGAGCGTTTCAGCAATGCCGATGAAGCCGAGCAGGAGCTGATGGGCATGCTTGAGCGCAAAGAGAAGATCATGGGCTTCGGTCATGCGATTTACCGTGAAAGCGATCCGCGTAATGTGATCATCAAAAAATGGTCAGAGCGTTTGGCTCAAGAGGTAGGCGATGATGTGCTTTACCCTGTGTCTGTACGTTGTGAAGAAGTGATGTGGCGCGAGAAGAAGCTATTCTGTAATGCCGATTTCTTCCACGCTTCGGCCTATCACTTTATGGGCATTCCAACCAAATTGTTTACGCCTATCTTTGTAATGAGTCGCGTAACGGGCTGGACTGCACACGTGAAAGAGCAGCGTGCTAACAACCGTATTATCCGCCCAAGTGCGGGTTATGTCGGCCCAGAAGCGCGCCCTGTACCTGAGCTAAGCGAGCGCTAAGCCACGGCTTAGCGACCTAGCCTGTCGGTGCGGCACATTCGTTGGCGCACCACATCCATTCGCAATGTAGAGATGATTATGAATACCCAATACCGTAAGACGCTGCCGGGCTCAGAGCTGGTTTATTACGATACCCGAGCGGCCGTTGATGCAATCGAAGCTGGCGCCTACGATGGCTTGCCTTATACCTCTAAAGTGCTTGCCGAAAACCTGGTTCGCCGTTGTAACCCTGAAGATTTAACGCAAAGCCTTGAGCAGCTTATTTATCGTAAGCGCGAGCATGATTTCCCTTGGTTCCCGGCCCGCGTGGTGTGCCACGATATCTTAGGTCAAACGGCGCTGGTGGATCTTGCCGGTCTGCGTGATGCCATTGCTGCCAAAGGCGGCGATCCGGCCAAGGTAAACCCCGTGGTACCGACCCAATTGATCGTTGACCACTCGTTGGCGGTCGAAGCGCCAGGCTTTGACCCAGACGCGTTCGAGAAGAACCGTGCCATTGAAGACCGTCGTAACGAAGACAGATTTCACTTTATTAACTGGACCAAAACAGCGTTTAAAAACGTTGATGTGATCCCGCCGGGTAACGGCATCATGCACCAGATCAACCTGGAGAAGATGTCGCCGGTGATCCAGGTACGCGATGGAGTCGCTTCCCAGATACCCTGGTAGGTACCGACAGTCATACCCCGCATGTTGATGCGCTGGGCGTAATCGCCGTGGGTGTGGGTGGTCTTGAAGCCGAAAGCGTGATGCTGGGTCGTGCCTCTTACATGCGCCTGCCGGACATTATTGGTGTTGAGTTGACGGGTAAGCCGCAGCCGGGCATTACCGCCACAGATATCGTACTGGCGCTGACCGAATTCCTACGTAAAGAGCGTGTGGTTTCAAGTTACCTTGAATTCTTCGGTGAGGGTGCCTCGCATCTGACTCTGGGCGATCGTGCCACCATCTCGAATATGACACCGGAATACGGTGCCACGGCGGCCATGTTCTATATCGATGAGCAAACTATCGACTATTTGAAACTGACTGGCCGTGAAGACGAGCAGGTTAAGCTGGTTGAACAATATGCCAAAGAAACTGGTTTGTGGGCCGATGCCATGACGGGTGCGAAATACGAGCGCGTATTAAGCTTTGATTTGTCCTCTGTGGGTCGTAATCTGGCCGGTCCATCAAACCCGCATGCCCGTTTAGCGACGGCGGACTTGCAAGCCCGTGGTATCGCCAAGCATGTTGAGCAAGAAGAGGGCCTGATGCCGGATGGCGCGGTCATTATCGCCGCTATCACCAGCTGTACCAATACCTCTAACCCGCGCAACGTGATTGCCGCAGCCTTGTTAGCCCGTAACGCCAACAAGTTTGGCTTAGTGCGCAAGCCTTGGGTGAAAACCTCACTGGCACCGGGTTCAAAAGCGGTAAAACTTTATTTAGAAGAAGCGAATCTGCTGCCTGAACTGGAAGCCCTGGGCTTCGGCGTGGTGGGTTTTGCCTGTACCTCATGTAACGGCATGAGTGGCGCGTTAGACCCGAAAATCCAGCAAGAGGTGATCGAGCGCGACCTTTACGCGACGGCGGTACTTTCAGGTAACCGTAATTTTGATGGTCGTATCCACCCCTATGCTAAACAGGCCTTTTTGGCTTCACCGCCATTGGTGGTGGCGTATGCCATTGCCGGTACCATACGTTTCGACATCGAAAAAGATGCCCTGGGATATGATAAGCAAGGTCAGCCTATTACCTTGAAGGATCTATGGCCAAGCGACGAAGAAATCGATGCGGTTATTGCCAAGAGCGTGAAGCCAGAGCACTTCCGTCAGGTGTACGAACCCATGTTCGATTTAGAAGTGGATTACGGTGAAAAGAACAATCCATTGTACGACTGGCGCGAAATGAGCACCTATATTCGTCGTCCTCCTTATTGGGAAGGGGCGCTTGCGGCACCACGTACCATGAAAGACATGCGTCCACTGGCGGTGCTAGGTGACAACATCACTACCGACCACTTGTCACCATCGAATGCGATTCTGGCCAGCAGTGCGGCCGGTGAATACCTGGCGAAAATGGGTCTGCCTGAAGAAGATTTTAACTCGTACGCCACGCACCGTGGTGACCACCTAACGGCGCAACGTGCCACCTTCGCTAACCCTAAGCTGTTTAACGAAATGGTGCGCGATGAAAACGGTGAGGTGAAGCAAGGTTCACTGGCGCGTATTGAGCCAGAAGGCCAGGTTACTCGTATGTGGGAAGCCATTGAAACCTATATGGAGCGTAAGCAACCGCTATGTATCGTTGCCGGTGCCGACTATGGTCAGGGTTCAAGCCGTGACTGGGCAGCCAAAGGCGTTCGCCTAGCGGGTGTGGAAGTGATCATCGCCGAAGGTTTCGAGCGTATTCACCGTACCAACTTGATTGGCATGGGTGTGTTACCTCTGGAGTTTAAAGCGGGTGAAAACCGTAAGACCTTTAACCTTGATGGTAGCGAGACCTATACGGTGTTAGGCGAGCCAGCACCGGGTGCGGATATGCAAGTGCAGATCACCCGCGCCAATGGTGAACAGCTGACTATTACCACCAAATGTCGCCTTGATACCCAAGAGGAATTGTCCATCTACAGTGCAGGCGGTGTATTGCAACGCTTTGCGCAGGACTTCCTTGAAGGCTCAGTATAAATTGCAGAAGGTGAGAGCCCATTTTTAGAGGTGGGATCTCACCTTTTTTTGAGGTTAATAATGACACAACAGCTAAAAATACCGGCAACCTATATGCGCGGAGGCACCAGTAAAGGGGTGTTCTTTGCACTGCATGACTTGCCTGCACAAGCGCAGCAGCCGGGCGCCTATCGTGATGCCTTGCTTTTGCGGGTCATCGGCAGCCCTGATCCCTACGGCAAACATACCGATGGCATGGGTGGGGCGACATCCAGTACCAGTAAAACGGTGATCTTATCCAAAAGCGATAAGGCGGATCATGATGTTGACTACCTGTTTGGCCAGGTTGCTATTGATAAGCCGTTTATCGATTGGAGCGGTAACTGTGGCAACCTAACCGCTGCGGTGGGTGCCTTTGCCATTAATAATGGCTTGGTGGATGCGTCACGCATTTGTGAAAATGGCATCACCGAAGTGCGGATCTGGCAGGCCAATATTCACAAAACCATTGTCGCTCATGTGCCTATGTGTGATGGCTTGGTGCAAGAGCTTGGTGACTTTGAACTCGATGGTGTGACCTTTCCCGCCGCTGAGGTGAAGGTCGACTTCTTATCGCCTGTCGGTGATGGTGCAGTACTGCCAACGGGTAACCTGGTCGATACCTTAGTGGTGCCGGGCGAGGGCGAGCTACAGGCAAGTTTTATCAATGCCGGTATCCCTACTATTTTCGTGAATGCCAGCGAGCTGGGTTACAGCGGGGCAGAGCTGCAGGACGATATCAATAATGATGAGAAGGCCTTAGCACGCTTTGAGCGTATTCGTGCTTATGGTGCGGTGCAAATGGGGCTGATCAGTGATATTGAAGAGGCGAAAACGCGCCAGCATACGCCGAAAATCGCCATGGTGGCACCGGCAAGCAGCTATGTGGCATCCAGCGGCAAGCGCATTGATGCGGCAGATATAGATGTACAGGTTCGCGCCTTGTCCATGGGTAAGCTGCACCATGCCATGATGGGCACCGCCGCCGTTGCCATCGCTACCGCGGCCGCCATCGAAGGCACCTTGGTGAACCTGGCTGCAGGTGGTGTAGCACGCCAGTCGCTGACCTTTGGCCACCCTTCGGGCACGCTGCAAGTGGGTGCAGCGGTAAATATGCTTGATGGTCAGGCTGATGTGCACAGTGTCAGCATGAGCCGCAGTGCCCGCCGCTTAATGGAAGGCTGGGTGCGTGTACCAGAGCCTGAATTAGGCGAGTAGACATAAAAAAAGCCGCTTCAAGCGGCTTTTTTTATTAAAGCAGAAGGTGAATTAGACAACGCCACGCGGTAGGCGACAGTCGTGCTCTTTCTCTGCAAGCTCTTTAATCCAAAATTCTTCGGCAGTGAAACCATCTTTGTTTTCACTAACGACAGTAAAGGCAGCCTTTTTCTCAGTTGCTTTTGCCGCAGGAGCCGCTTTTTTGGTTGTTGTTTTTTTGCTTGCTTTGGCAGGAGCCTTTTCTTCTACTTTAGCGACTGTTTCTGTTTTACCAGAAGTAAGCTCTTCAGTAAGTTCAGCTACCTCAGCAAGGCGCATGTTTTTGCCGCCATCAATGCTGTACCAGCCAGGCTTGGTGGTGATTTCTGGCTTTTTGCCATTCGCCGCTTCATACGCAGCTTCAAAAGCAGCTAACACTTCTGTTTTGTCTAGTTTACTCATCAAAAGATCCTAGTCGTTAACGCAGGTTAATTTTATTACAAGTATATATTTATACCCATTTGTCCTGGGATTTTCAATTTTTTGTGGCGAAATTGCTAATTTCCTTTATTTTTTCCGCCAATGACGGGAAAATTTAGGCCTAAATTAGGTCATGAGGTGATTATGAAACGCAACGAGCTACTCGCTATTTTGAATGCCAAGCTGGCACCGGAGCAAATCAAAGACTTTTGTCCCAATGGTCTGCAGGTTGAAGGCACCGAGCATATTAAAAAAATCGTCACCGGAGTGACCGCCAGTCAGGCCCTGGTCGATAAGGCCATAGAGCTGCAAGCCGATGCCCTGGTTGTGCACCATGGCTACTTTTGGAAGGGTGAGTCGCAAGTGATCAGTGGCATGAAAAAGCGCCGCCTAAAAGCGCTGCTGGCGGCGGATATTAACCTGTTCGCCTACCACTTACCCTTGGATGTGCACCCCGAGCTAGGTAATAACGCCCAGCTTGCTAAGCTACTGGGCATCGAGATCCTGGGCGGCATGGAGCCGGGACCAGTTAGCGTGCCGGTGTGGGGTAAGCTCAACGAGCCTGTCAGTGGCGAGGAATTTACCAAGCGCATTGAATCCGTGCTCGGGCGCACGCCGCTCAGCTCTGTGGTGCGCTCTGAGGTGATTGAAACCATAGGCCTGTGTACCGGCGGTGGTCAGGGTTATATCGACCTGGCGGCGGCGCAAGGTTTGGATGCCTACCTGACCGGCGAGGCCTCGGAGCAAACCATACATAGTTCCACCGAGCAGGGCATAGATTTCTTTGCCGCCGGGCACCACGCCACCGAGCGCTATGGTGCTAAGGCGCTGGGGGAGTTTTTAGCGGATGAGTTTGGTTTGGATGTAACCTTTATTGACATCGACAATCCGGTATAAAGATTATACCAATTCACTTAAATAGCTAATCACCCTAGCGGGCTAAATATCGTGCTAACTGTGTTGAAATTTTTCGATGTACGCCTACACGGATGTAGGCGGTAGAGCGGCGCAGGAGCCAAAGCCGAGAATAACTACATAAAAAAATTCCGCCTTGTTATCACATCATTTATCCAGCGCTATATCTGATCACATACTTAACAGAATTGGTATTAAAAGGAGCCAGGGGCTCCTTTTTTATTGTCGCTGCAACAAATTATTTGCGGCTGTTATTTTGCTTACAGGTATTAAGGAAGTGGCGGTAAACCGGGTTGTCCTTCATTTCTTTTTTCATCGCCAAATACATGGGGCGGTTCAATCCCAGGGCGCCTAAAGGAATTGACTTGATCAAGCCCTGCGCCTCATAGGGCGTCACCAGCCAATCCGGCAGGGCGGCCACGCCCATGCCTGCACTGACCAATTGGAAAATCAACAAGCCCTGATCCACGGTTTTTAAGGTGCCATCGAAACGGGCATTTTGAATAAAGTGTTTGAATATATCCTGTCGTTCCCGCGGAATAGGGTAGGAGATGATGGTCTCATCTTTTAAATCTAAGGCGGTCACATAAGCTTTATTGGCCAAGGGGTGGTCCGGCGCCACGATAAGCTTAAGTTTAAAATCAAACAGGTGGGCAAATTCCAAGCGATCCGGCTCACGAATGTCCGAGGTCAGAACCAGATCTAAATCCCCATCAAGCAGCTCGGGAATGGCGTCATAACTAAACCCGCGTTCATAATCCACATGTATATCGGGCCAGAAATTATTGAATTCTTTAATGGTCGGCAGCAACCAGTGAAAACAGGCGTGGCATTCCACACTTAGGCGCAGTTGCGAAATAGGCTGATTTAAACTTTCTTTCAGGCGGCATTTGGTGGCTTCGACCTTAGGTAACACATCCTGCGCCAGTTCTAATAGCAGCATGCCTTGAGGGGTAAAGCGCACCGGATGGGTTTTACGCTCAAACAGCTGACAATCCAGCTTGTTTTCCAAGTCTTTGATTTGATGAGATAAAGCTGACTGGGTTAGAAATAATTCACGGGCGGTATTCACTAAAGAACCGGTTTCTTTCAAGGTGGCTATGGTTTTAAGGTGTTTAATTTCAATCATCTTTAGTAAATCTCATAAAAGCCAGTCACATATCTCATAATGATTGCGACTAAACCGCGCTGGATAAATGTATAAAAGTCTAGACGGCTAAAAAATTATCACTTTTATACTCAGTTGGCTATTAAAAGATAAAATTCATTGTGAAAAATGTCTATTTTCTCTGTTTTTAAATTTATTCAGCGGTGAGTTAACGCGCTGATATGAATTTAATTCATTAGCAATGTGAGTAAGCTTCGTTTGTGTCCCCAAGATCTGAGAGGTAATGTTTAGCCATCTAAACAGCTAAACGGATATTTACATCATGGCACGTATACATAACTTAGGTTTTCCCCGTATCGGCAAACGCCGCGAATTGAAATTTGCTATCGAGGCCTACTGGGCTGGCGATATTACTCAGGAAGAGCTGCGCCAGCGCGGTGCGCAAATCCGCCAAGAAAATTGGGCAATGCAAAGCGAGGCGGGCATAGAGCTTGTGCCGGTGGGCGATTTTGCCTGGTACGATCAGGTGCTATCTACCTCTATGCTGGTAGGAGCCATTCCGGCGCGCCATCAAAGCGACAGCAGCAATGCACTGGACACCCTGTTCCGTATCGGCCGTGGTCGTGCACCAACGGGCTGCGCCTGTGCCGCCAGTGAGATGACCAAATGGTTTAATACCAACTACCACTATATTGTGCCTGAGCTAAGTGCCGAGCAGCAGTTTGCGCTGAGCTTTAACGAACTTTTTGAGCAGGTAGAAGAAGCGCAGAATTTAGGGCATAAGGTTAAGCCCGTGCTGGTTGGCCCGGTTACCTATTTGTACCTGGCTAAATGCGCCGGGGAAGAGTTCGATAAGCTCACCTTGTTGGAGCGCCTATTGCCAGTGTATCAACAGGTGCTGGCCAAGTTGGCGGCACAAGGGGTGGAGTGGGTGCAAATCGATGAGCCAATTTTGGCCTTGGAGCTGGATACCCACTACCGCAGCGCTTTAACTAAAAGCTTCGCCGCCTTGGCAAATCAGGGCGTGAAGCTGCTGCTGGCGACTTATTTTGATGAGGTGAGCGCCTACTTAAAAGATATCAGTGAGTATGCCATCGATGGCGCGCATTTCGACTTGGTTGCTACACCGCAAAACATTGAAGCGCTGGACAAAGCCCTTGGCGAGCAGCGGGTGTTGTCTATTGGGGTGATCAACGGCCGTAATATTTGGCGCGCCGATCTCAGTGCCATCTATGAGCAGGTGCAAGATATTGCCGCCCAGCGTGGTGATTCATTGTGGCTGGCGCCATCTTGCTCTTTATTGCATACCCCGGTGGACTTGGAGCAAGAGCAACTGCTGGACGGTGAATTGAAAAGCTGGTTGGCCTTTGCCAAGCAAAAAGGCGAAGAGCTTAATTTGCTGAAAGTGGCTCTGGAGCGCTGCAACACGCAAGATATCGACACTTATAGTGCACCGGTGAAAAACCGCCGTACTTCAAGCAGGGTAAACAACGCACTAGTGCAGCAGCGTGTGGCTCAGTTAAGTTTGGATCACGGTCAACGTCACAGCGAGTTTGCGGTGCGTGCTGAAAAACAGAAGGCGGCCCTGCAATTGCCACTGTTGCCGACTACTACTATTGGCTCCTTCCCGCAGACATCGGATATTCGTAAGGCCCGTCGCGACTTTAAGGCTGGGGAGTTAAGTGCCCAGGCTTATGAGCAGCAGATGCAGGAACAGATTCAATACGCGGTGCGTGAGCAAGAAGCACTGGATATAGATGTATTGGTGCATGGTGAGGCGGAGCGAAACGACATGGTCGAATACTTCGGTGAATTGCTCCATGGTTTTGCCTTTAGCCAGTTCGGTTGGGTACAAAGTTATGGCACCCGCTGTGTGAAGCCGCCTTTGATCTGGGGTGATGTGTCTCGTGCCGCGCCTATGACATTACAATGGACCCAGTATGCCCAGTCGCTCACCGACAAGCATATGAAGGGCATGCTCACGGGTCCTGTGACTATTTTGTTCTGGTCTTTTGTGCGCGATGATCTGGATAAGCCGACCATAGCTAAGCAAATTGCCTTGGCGCTGCGCGACGAGGTGGTGGATCTGCAGGATGCGGGCATTAAGGTGATTCAAATCGATGAACCGGCGTTTCGCGAGGGTATGCCACTTAAAGCCAGCCAGTGGCAAAGTTACCTTGATTGGGCGGCCTATGCCTTCCGTGTGTCGGCCAGCGGCGTTGATGACAGCACGCAAATTCACACTCATATGTGTTACAGCGAGTTCAACGACATTATTGGCGCCATTGCCGCCATGGATGCGGATGTGATCACCATAGAGACATCGCGCTCGAACATGGAGCTGCTCGATGCCTTTGAACACTTCGATTACCCCAATGATATTGGCCCTGGGGTGTATGATATCCATACCCCGAATGTGCCTGAGGTCAAATGGATCAAGGACTTGATCCACAAGGCGGCGGCGAAAGTTCCGGTTGAGCGCCTGTGGGTGAACCCGGATTGCGGCTTGAAAACCCGAGCCTGGCCGGAAACCCGTGAGGCCCTGCAAAACATGGTGATTGCCACCAAGGAGCTGCGCCAGGAATTAAGCGCCTAGCAAAAAGAGTCATAAAAGAGCGGACGTTATAAATGTCCGCTCTTTTTTAAGCCTTTCTCACCCTTTACTTTCACAGCCTTCCCTCATAAGATCACACTAAATTTCTAGTGGATAAGCGCAATGACACATACCCCGCAACGTATTACCCTCACTCGTCCTGATGATTGGCACATTCACCTTCGTGATGGCGAGCAACTAAAAGACACGGTAAGAGACGCCAGCCGCTATATCGGCCGCGCCATCATCATGCCTAATTTGGTGCCACCGGCGACCTGTACCGACACGGCGCTAGCTTATCGTGATCGCATTATGGCTGCGGGGCCAAAGGCGCATTTTGAACCCCTGATGGTGCTGTATCTCACGGATAACACCACGGCTGATGAAATTCGCAAAGCCAAGGCATCGGGTAAAATCGTTGCTGCCAAGCTGTATCCAGCCGGTGCGACCACCAACTCGGACTCAGGTGTGACCGATATCGAAAACATCTACCCTGTGCTTGAAGCCATGCAGGAAGTAGGCATGCTGTTGTTGGTTCACGGTGAGGTGACCGATTCAAGTATCGATATTTTCGACCGTGAAAAGGTCTTTATCGAAACCAAACTGAAGAAGGTAGTGAAGGACTTCCCTGAGCTTAAAGTGGTGTTAGAGCACATCACTACCAAGGATGCGGTTGAGTTTGTAAGCTCGGCCTCGGCCAATGTGGCGGCGACCATTACCGCGCATCACCTGCTTTATAACCGCAACCATATGCTTGCCGGTGGCATTCGTCCGCATTATTACTGCTTGCCTATCCTTAAGCGTAATACCCATCAGGAAGCCCTGATCGAAGCCGCCACCAGTGGTAACAGCAAGTTCTTCCTAGGTACCGATTCGGCGCCACACCTTAAGGACAAAAAAGAAGCGGCTTGTGGTTGTGCTGGTGCATACACGGCGCACGCGCCACTTGAGCTATATGCTGAAGCCTTTGAACAGGCCGGTGCCCTGGACAAGCTTGAAGCCTTTGCCAGCCACTTCGGTCCTGATTTCTACGGCATTGCCCGCAATACCGATACAGTGACCCTGGTACGTGAGCCGTGGCAAGTGCCGCAAAGCTACCCGCTGGGAGAAGACAAGGTCATTCCTATTTGTGCCGGTGAAATGCTGAACTGGCAGGTAAAGGACTAAGCTTCAGATTACTCTTAGAAAAAGCCCGATTTGTTATCGGGTTTTTTTATGCCTGTAAGGATTAGCCGCCAAGATGGATGATGGGGTGTTGATCTGCCGCAAGCAAGTTGCAGAGCCCTGCCTTTAGCGGACAATTGTCCTTATGATCTAAAGTGGCTTTGACTAAGCTCTGGCGCTAAAATGAAGCACAGTCAGTGCTTCTCGCGCTATAACAAACAGGTGAAATAACCATGCACTTACCGACAGTGGACTATCAATCGCCGAACGCGCCAGCCGAATTTGTCGAATCGCTTCGCAATACCGGTTTTGGGGTGTTAACCAACCATCCGATCCCACAATCGCTGGTGGAGTCAATTTATCAGGATTGGCAGGCTTTTTTTAACTCAGAGCAAAAGCATGAGTTTCTTTTTGATAAACAAACTCAGGACGGTTATTTCCCACCCGAGATAAGTGAAGTGGCCAAAGGCTGCAAGGTTAAAGACATCAAAGAATACTACCATGTCTATCCTAAGGGCCGGGTACCTGAGCAGCTGGAAGAGAAAATTCGTGAGTATTATCGCTTGGCCAATGAGTTTGCCAGCGAATTACTGAGCTGGGTGCAGGCCCATGCGCCGGCGGATGTGCAGGCTAAGTTCTCCATTGACCTTAAAGACATGATCAAGAATTCGGAGCAAACCTTACTGCGTATTTTGCACTATCCACCGATGACGGGCGATGAAGAGCCGGGCGCCATTCGTGCCGCCGCTCATGGCGATATCAACCTGCTGACCGTGCTGCCTGCGGCGAACGAGCCGGGGTTACAGGTGCAAACCAAAGAGGGTGGCTGGCTGGATGTTCCAAGCGACTTTGGTAATCTGATCATCAATATCGGCGATATGCTGCAAGAGGCATCTGGTGGTTACTTCCCATCGACTATTCACAGGGTAATTAACCCAACGGGTAAGGCTTCGACCAAGTCGCGTATCTCGTTACCCCTGTTTTTGCACCCACGCCCAGATGTGGTGCTGTCTGAGCGTTACACCGCCGACAGCTATTTGCAGGAGCGTTTACGCGAACTCGGCGTAAAATAACGCCCATAGAGTGACCACAAAAAAAAGCCCGTTAAAAACGGGCTTTTTTGTTTTGGCATTTATAATGCTTAGCTTATCAGTAAGGCACGGGCCGCCAGGCCGATACCGAGCGTGATCACCACGCTTAAGAGGGTGCCTAACATCACATACTCGGTAAGTTGTTTATCCTTGGCATTGGTTAAATCGCCAAAGCGAAAGACCGACTTGGCTGCAAGCACAAATCCCACCCCGGCTAATTCATCGATTATGATAAAGGTCAGCATAAGCAGGCGCTCTAACAGGCCGATGCTGTGCCCGGCCTGTGGCAGCGTTGTTCTCTTATCAGCAGCGATGCTGGCGGGCAGGTGCCAGCGCTCCAGCAGCATACGAATGGCCACGGAACTGGGGTTAAGCACTAATAAATAGGCGAGCAACAGCACATAAGTATTACTGTGCATCAGCTGAGCGTTAAACCACTGGCCGAGTGTATCGGCATCCGTTAAATAGCAGCTTAGCGCCACAAGAATAAGAATATGCGCGCCTTGGTCGACAATAAAGGGCACAAAGCCACGGCTGCTGTAGGATTTGGCAACATCAATCAGCCAGTGGCTGGTCATAATAAGTGCGGTGGCCGCCAGCACAGGGAGCCAATCACCGAGGCCGTAATAGCACTCCCAGGCCCATAATAAGGAGCCGCTCAGAGCTCCGTGCACCAAGGTATGCAATACCAACTTAGGGGATTTAAAATGGTGTTTATTGCGCTGGTGAACCCAACTTAAGGGTTGTAAAAAAAAGTCGGCGACCACATGGGCCAACAACAGCCCAAGCAGCAGGGCGATTTGCTCATTCATGTGTGTACTCCTTGGCGGCGACCGCTAGAAATTCATCGAGCAAATGATATTGCCCGGCATTGAGTAATTTGGTGACATTGGCTCGTGAGCTGCCCAGCTGAGCAGCAATAGCGGCATGATCCTTGTTTTCCAGCCAGTGATACCAGTACAGGGCCTGGGCCTGCTTTTGACTGGTGTGGTTAATTAGATGGTCAAGGAAGCGGATGTTTAAGGCAAAGCTGGCGCTCAAGGGGCTTTGATAGAGGCTTAGACTCAGGCGCTTGTTTTTAATCGTATCCAGTCCCTTACCGGAGAGCATCAGGGCGGCGCCGGTGGCGGTTTTTACATCCTGGCGATAGTTATCAATTGGCCCTATAGCTTCGCTAACACGGGCATCAAGGGCATGGCTGCGCAAATAAAGACGTAACATCAAGGTCGCTTGTAAAGGGACAGGGGCCTTGCCAAGAATGCATTGAAAAGCATCGCCGCGGTAAATGTTGAAGTGCCCATCAAAGCGTTCGCACAGGGCGCGCAAGCCTTGCTCCAAGGTATAAAGCAGGCCGTCGTATTGTGCGCCCGCCTGCTCGCTGGAGCCGACAATATCGCCGCTCAGTACTGTGTAATTGGCCGTGGACATAGATCTCCGTGTATTTTGGTTACTTAATTGAAAGTAACTGAAAATAGTTACATCTTTATTTGTAACTAAATATAGTTACTCCCCCTTAAAAGTACAAGCTTTGCTTTTTCTTGCCAGGAATGCCTGTCTTTTTGGTGTATTTAGCCAGGTGCTTAAAATTAGCAAACCATAACGATATCAGATAGCTATACCGCAAATGGGATTTTTGTTGATAAATTCTAAAAAAGTTAATGACAACGCTGTCATTAATTGGGTAACATAATTTCAACATGAAAGAGCAGGTGGTTTGAGGCAAGGCGCGTACAGCGTTTTTGCCCGGATTGAATTAAGGTATAGAGGTCTGGTAATGAGGGTAGACGCGGCAACGCAGGAGCAGCTATTTATTGGTATCGACGGCGGGGGAACCAAATGCCGGGCGACCATTTATAGCCCCACGCATGGAGTCTTGGGCACTGGCCTTGGCGGGCCCGCCAACCCCTTGCATGGTCTGGAGCGCACCTTGGAGTCGATCATAATGTCGACCCAGCAGGCGTTACGCGATGCCTCTATGAATTTGCACAGCGTTCATGAGCTGGTGGCCGGTTTAGGCCTGGCCGGGGTTAATTTGCCGAGCTTGTATGAACAGATCAGTGGTTGGCAGCACCCCTTTAAAAAAATGTACCTGACCACGGATTTGCACACCGCCTGTATTGGTGCCCATGAAGGGCAGGATGGGGCGGTTATCATCACGGGCACTGGCTCCTGTGGGTATGTCACCGTTCAGGGCAAGAGCAAAAGCTATGGTGGTCATGGTTTTGCTCAAGGCGATAAGGGCAGTGGCGCCTGGCTCGGTCTTGAAGCATTAAAGGCAGTGTTGCTCGATTTGGATGGTTTAGGGCCCCATACCCAGCTTACGGCTATGTTTACCTTACACTTTAATACGCAATCGGCGATGGTGATTGCCGAACAAATGGCAGGCCAACCCTCAAGTAGTTATGCTAAATTGGCACGTATGGTCCTGGATGCGGCGCAACAGGGCGATCCTTTGGCCACCGAGATAGTTAAAGATGGTGCCCGATATATCAGCATGATGGCCAAGCGCTTGTTGGCACTTGAGCCGCCGCGTTTATCCATGATTGGCGGCCTGGCAGAGCCCCTGCAGCCGTGGCTGGATGCGGATATTGCCGCGCGTGTCGCAACGCCCAAACAGCCGCCGGAATTAGGGGCGGTTTACTTTGCGCAACAATCGTTGGCACAGGAATAAATCGGCGCAAGAATAAATTGGCACCACAGACTCTAAGGTTATAAATAAAATGAATACAGCCTTCCATGCTCAGCGCTTATTTGATGGTGAACGTTTTTTAACAGACGTCTATTTTCAGGTGCGTGCGGGAAAATTGCATTTCCTGACATCGCCACAAGATCAGGCCACTCGACTTGAGGGCTTAGTGGTACCTGGGTTTATCGATGTTCAGGTCAATGGTGGTGGCGGTGCGTTTTTTAATGCCGAGCCCAACCTTGCCTGTCTCAAGAAGATGGTGCATGCCCATGGTCAATTTGGCACCACGGCCATGATGCCGACCCTGATCACAGATGATATTAAGGTGATGGGCGCTGCGGCCGACGCCATTGCTCAGGCTATCAGCGCTCAGGTGCCGGGTATTGCCGGCGTTCATTTCGAAGGGCCGCATCTGAGTTTGCCCAAAAAAGGCACTCACAGTGAGCAGTTTATTCGTCCTACCAGCGCCGCAGAAATGGCCATTTACGAGCGCGATGATCTGGGTCTGAAAATGCTCACCCTGGCGCCGGAGCATGTCAGTATCGCCGACATCAAGCGTCTGGTGGCCTTGGGTGTTAAAGTCTCCCTTGGCCATACCAATGCGGATTATGCCACCACCATGGCGGCTCTCGATGCCGGCGCCGATGGCTTCACTCATTTATTTAATGCCATGTCACCTTTTACCTCCCGAGAGCCCGGTGTGGTGGGTGCAGCCCTTTGGCATGACAACAGCTGGTGTGGATTGATAGTGGATGGTCATCATCTGCATCCTGACTCCGCCAAGCTGGCCATTCGTACCAAGCAGCGCGGCAAAATCATGCTGGTGACAGATGCTATGCCGCCGGTTGGCACGGACGCCACCGAGTTTGATTTCTTCGATGGTCGTAAGGTGTACCGCACCGGCGATCGTTTGAATTCCAGTACCGGAGAGCTGGCGGGCAGTGTGCTCGATATGGCCAGTGCCGTGCGCAATACGGTCAATACCCTGGATATTGGCCTTGGCGAAGCGTTACGAATGGCCTCGCTTTATCCGGCGCACTATTTGGGCTTACAGAATACTAAGGGGCGTCTGCTGGAAGACTTTGATGCCGACTTTGTGGTGCTTGACCAGCAACTGCAGGCACAGGCAACCTACCTGGGTGGGCACTTGCTTTAAGGTTAATCCCTGGAGACCCCGCAGGCAGTAACGCGGGGCTTTTTATTGTGCCCAGCCAGAAATGCGAGCGGGCAACTAGTGAGAGTATATGACAACAACTGACACGGTTAAAAAGAAGCAACGCCTGGCCTCTTTGGATGCCTTACGCGGCTTCGACATGTTTTGGATCCTTGGCGGTCAAGGCATATTTGCCGCACTTTTGGTGTTAACGGGTTGGCAGGGCTGGAAAGCATTTGAGGCCCAGACAGTGCACTCACCTTGGCATGGCTTCACCTTTTATGATCTGATTTTTCCGCTCTTTATCTTCTTATCGGGCGTGGCCATGGGCTTAAGCCCTAAACGCATCGACCATTTACCTCTTAAGGAACGACTGCCTTATTACCAAAAGGCGCTGAAACGACTGGTTATTTTATCAGCCTTTGGGGTGCTCTATAACCATGGCTGGGGCACGGGCATGCCTATGGCGCTGGATGAAATTCGCTACGCCAGTGTGCTTGGCCGCATTGCTATTGCCTGGTTTATTGCCGCCATGCTGGTCTGGCACACCTCGATGCGCACTCAGGTGATGGCGCTGGTTGGCATCTTAGTGGGTTATTGGCTTTGGCTTTGTTTTATTCCCGTGCCCGGTGGCCTTGCCGGTGACCTCAGTGCCGAGGGCAGTTGGAACGCCTGGATTGATCAGCGCCTGTTACCGGGCATTAGTTATCAGAATAGGCCGGTTGATCCTGAGGGGATATTGTCGAATATTCCCGCCGTGGCCAACGCCATGATGGGAGTCTTTGCCGGGCGTCTGATAGCTCAGGCACAGGAGCGCGGGCAGTGGCGAATAGCCGCTATTTTATTCGGCAGCGGGCTTGTTAGCCTGATGCTTGGCTGGTTATGGGATGGAATTTTTCCCGTTAACAAAGAGCTTTGGACCAGCTCTTTTGTGCTGGTGACAGTAGGCTGGAGTGCCATGCTGTTGGCACTGTTCTATGTGCTAGTGGACGTACTTGGCTTGCAAAAATGGGCGTATTCCTTTGTGATTATCGGCGCCAATTCCATCATTATTTACCTGGCCTCAAGCCTGGTGAGCTGGAGCCATATATCGAAAAGTCTGTTCGGCGGCGTGATACGTGCCGTGCCCGAGCCCTGGCAGCCCTTGGTCGGTGTAATAGCGCTGCTGGGCGTACAGTTGCTGGTGCTACACTGGATGTATAGGCGCAAGATCTTTGTCAGTGTCTAGGCCTTTATCCGGCGTAGGTAACAGCGAACAAAGCTAAATCAAAAATCCATGCCTGTTTCGTCGCTTTGGCTTTACAAGGGGAAATGAAAAAGGTAAAAATGACAACGTTGTCATAATGGTGTGACCTAATAACCATCCTATTAGGTGCTGATCTATGGTCATGGGCCAATTGCACGGAGCGCTTGACCATAGATCCCATTTTTTTCAACTTTAACAACGAGCTAGACATGCAAATTGTGATTCTAAAAGACGCGGCGGCGGTTGCTCACTATGGCAGTGAGTTGTTTGCGGCGCAGTTAAACAAACAGCCTGCCTCGGTATTGGGTTTAGCGACCGGTTCAACGCCCGTGGCCTTGTATCAAAACCTTATCAAGCTAAACCAGCAAGGGGACATAAGCTTTGCTCAGGCGCAAAGTTTTAACCTCGATGAATACCTGGGCTTGCCCGGTGAACATCCGCAAAGTTACCGCTACTTTATGAATCAGCAGCTGTTTAATCATATTGATATAGATATTAACAACACCCATGTGCCGCCAGGCAATGCGGACGATCCCATTGCGGCCTGCGAGCAGTACGAGCGGCAAATAGCAGAGGCAGGTGGGATTGATTTGCAACTACTTGGCATTGGTCGCAACGGCCATATTGGTTTTAATGAACCCTCGTCCGGCTTGACCTCGCGTACCCGGGTAAAAACCCTGACCAAAGCAACCATTGCCGATAATGCGCGCTTCTTTGCCGAAGGCGAATACCAGCCCCATTTATCCATCACCATGGGCATAGGCACCATATTGGATGCCAAGAAGGTGGTATTACTGGCAACTGGCGAGAGTAAGGCTGCGGCCATTACCGCTACGGTCGAAGGGCCACTCAGTGCCGCTTGCCCGGCATCGGCGCTGCAAATGCATCAAAACGCCGTGCTGGTGATAGATGAGGCTGCGGCAAGTCAATTGGCGGATGTAGATTTCTACAAACATATTGAAGCCGAAAACCAAAAGCTGTTAAAGCGCCTTGGCAAAAGATAACTTCTTCATTAGCTAGATTAAAATGAGCTTTTATTGTCGCTGTCGGGGGCGCGCAAATATGCTAGGGTAGGGGCATTCGATTTTTTGGCCCGTGTTTAGATTTAGATGTTGCAATACTCCCAGTTGCCCCTCGACCGTCACTCCAGTGACCGCAAAGACCCAAATTGGCTTATTAACAAGCGCCAAGGTGGGCGTTATGTGCTTATCAATAACGACCATAATTTGTTTATCGCAGACTCACCCATCGCCGCTTTTGTCGATTACCAAGCCGTAAAAGAGTTTGATGTGGATAATGCCATCTATCTGGGCGAGCATGAGCAGCAGCATTATTTTGCCCTGGATGTAAGCGTGCCGCTGGCCGAAGAGAGGCAGTTCGCCGGCTATGAATTCGTTGATATCCGCAAATACGGGCCTGTGGTTGATGCCCATGATGCGGCCATTTTAGTGCTGGCCCGAGGTCTGTGTCACTGGCATAAAACGCATAAGTTTTGTGGTCGCTGTGGCACCCAAAACTTTATTGCAGAAGCCGGTCATGCGCGTAAATGCAGCAACAAAGACTGCCGTCATTTAACCTTCCCAAGAACCGATCCTGCGGTGATCATGCTGGTTCATTATCCCTTTAGCGATGGCGTTGAACGCTGTTTACTGGGCCGCCAGGCGAGTTGGCCTCAAGGCGTTTATTCTACCTTGGCTGGTTTTGTAGACCCGGGCGAAACCTTAGAGGCTGCAGTGGCTCGTGAGGTGATGGAAGAGGCTGGAGTGGCTGTTGAAAGTCCCAGGTATATCGCCTCTCAGCCTTGGCCTTTTCCAAGCTCTTTAATGCTGGGTTATATGGCTAAGGCAAATAGCACAGATATATTTATCGACCAGGATGAAATAAGTGAGGCGAGATGGTTTTCCCGCCAGGAGCTGCGCGATTTCGGTAACTGGGGGGACGAGGGCGAGCATTTCAAATTGCCCCGTAAAGACTCTATCTCACGGTTTTTGATCGACTCTTGGATAGCACAGAATGAGGACCAGGAATGAAAAAAGAAACACAACTGATCGCCGCCGGGCGCAGTAAAAAGTACACTCAGGGGGTTGTGAACCCGGTATTGCAGCGGGCATCCACCGTGGTATTCGACAGCGTGGCCGAATTTAAAGAAGCGGCTAAAAATCGCGGTAATCGCGCCTTATTTTACGGTCGTCGCGGCACCAATACCCACTTTGCCCTGCAAGAAGCCATTACCGAGCTTGAAGGCGGCGCTGGTTGTGCCTTGTACCCAAGCGGCGCAGCGGCCATCGCCAATACCCTGCTGTCATTTGTGAAGGCCGGGGATCATATCCTGATGATGGATACCGCTTACGAGCCGACTCGTGATTTTTGCAACAAGGTACTGAGCGGATTGGGCGTAAACACCACCTATTACGATCCCATGATAGGCGCAGGCATGAGCGAGCTAATTCAAGACAACACCCGAGTGCTGTTTATGGAATCTCCCGGCTCCATCACCATGGAGGTGCAGGACGTACCGGCCCTGGTTAAGGTGGCCAAAGATCATGGTTTAATCACCATGCTCGATAATACATACGGCAATGGCCTGCAGTTTCGTCCCTTAGATCACGGTGTTGATATCAGCATCCAGGCGGCAACCAAATATATCGTCGGCCACAGCGATGTGATGATGGGTGTCAGCGTTGCTAACGAGCACTATTGGCCAACCTTGCGCGAGCAATCCTACCTGCTTGGTCAGTGTTGCAGCGCCGATGATGCTTATATGGCACTGCGTGGCCTGCGCACCATGGCGGTACGTTTGGCGCAGCATGAGCAGGCGGCGTTAGAAGTAGCGAACTGGTTAAGTACGCACCCGCTGGTCGACCATGTGCGTCATCCTGCATTATCAACGTGCCCGGGACATGAGCACTTTAAGCGCGATTTTCACGGCAGCAATGGGTTGTTCTCCGTGGTGATGAAAGAGGGCAATCAGGCGGCGCTGGATGCCTTGGTTGAGGCCTTGCATCACTTTAAAATGGGCTTTTCCTGGGGTGGCTATGAGAGCCTGATCACCACAGGCCTTACCATGGCACCGCTGCGCAGCGTCACCGGATGGGCGCATGGGCCAATTATTCGTCTGCATATTGGTTTAGAGAATGTTGATGACTTGATTGACGACCTGAGTCAGGGCCTGGATGTGTACGCCAAGGTTTGTGCTCAGGCTTAGTGTCCATAAGCCGTAGACTTTACTGAAACATCTTTTTACAAGCGCTCATACTTTTGAGCGCTTTTTTCATTTATAGTGGTAAGCAATTAATAATACCAATTGCATTAAATAGATGGTCTATTATGGCGTCAGATAAATGGCCCAATGACAAGGCGAAAATTTCAGTATGTAGTTGTTCTACATCTGTAATTTTAAACGATGTAAGTGGGTTATTTAGCTCGCAAGAATGATAAGAACTTTAATAAAATTGGTATAATAATAAGGATAACGCCATGGACCCTGTGCGTATCGGCAAGCTTATGCAGTTTGAGCTAGCGCGGCATTTTTTAACTAAGAAAGCCTGGCTGGCACTGTTGGCCTTTGCCCTAGTGTGGCTGATGATTTACCGCTATGGCGTGTATGAAGCGGTGAATATCTTGGCTCAGCCGGAGTTTGAGCAGTTTATTTTAGCCGTGTTTGGCAACCTGGGTCTGCAGAGTCTGTTACATTGGCCCGACGCCGAGATGGCGGTGTATTGCCTAATCGCCATGCTCACCTTTCCACCCTTTATCATTTACTTGTGCAGCGATCAGTTTGTCAGCGATCGCGAGCGCGGCACTCTGCGTTTTATTGCTTTGCGCGCCACACGTTTGGAAATCGTACTGGGACGCTTTTTCGGCCACGCCTTAAGTACCGCATTCTTGATTGCCATTAGTTTGTGCGGGGCGCTTATTTTGGTGGCGCTGCGCGATATCAGTATTCTTCCACAAGCGCTTTGGCATGCCCTGCAGTTTGAACTCTTACTGCTGGTTAATTTACTGCCCTTTATTGCTCTTATGTCTTTGCTCAACACCGTGGCGCGCTCATCGCGAATGGCACTGATTTACGTGATCTTGCTCTACACCCTGGGCTTGCTGATCTTATCCATACTGCAGGTGAAACTGGGTGTGCCCGAGGCGCTGGATTATTTGTTCCCCGGTGAGCCGCTCGACCAGATTGCGACCTTACGCCCGCCCTTAATGAGCGCGGTGTTGTGGCCGCTGGTGCAAACGGGGCTCTTCCTAGGGCTTGGCTTTTATAAATTTCAGCGAGGCAGTCTATGAGTTTTTTAATAGAAGCCAAGGGCGTCAGCCATTTCTTCGGTGCCAAGCAAGCGCTGCAAGACGTGAATATCGAATTGACTGCGGGTAAGCCCATTGCCCTGGTCGGCCCTAACGGTGCCGGTAAGACCACCTTATTCAGTTTAATCTGCGGCTACTTGCAACCGAGCCGGGGTGAGTTGCGCGTGCTTGGTCATAAGCCGGGCAGTGCTGCCTTGTTTGGTCAGCTTGCGGCCTTGCCCCAAGATGCCTTGCTAAGCCCGGATTTTAGCGTTGGTGAACAGTTAAATCTGTTCGCGCGATTGCAAGGATTTAGCCGCGCCGAGGCGCGAAGCGAATGTGAGCGGGTATTGGAGCTGGTGAGTCTGCCCGAGACTTTAAATAACCGTCCCAATGAGCTGTCACACGGCATGAAAAAACGTATCTGCATAGCGCAGGCGCTGATCGGCTCGCCTAAACTGGTGATGTTGGATGAGGCCACCGCGGGGCTTGATCCGGTCAATGCCAGGGCTATTCGTGAGCTGGTGAGTATGCACAGCGACCACACCACCTTTGTGCTCAGCTCCCATGATTTATCCGAGCTAGAACGCTTATGTGATCGCGTTTTATATTTACGCCAGGGGCAATTGGCAACCCACGAACTTAATCAAGGCGGCACGCAGCTGAGGTATCTTACCCTGCAATTGCGAGCGCAAGATGCGCAAGTCGTAGAGCGACTAAAAACCCTTGAACGGGTGATTGAGGTGAGTAATAGTCAAAGTAATGAATTTGTGATCGGCTACGAACATCAGGTCAATTCTGAGGCCATGGACATTCAGGTGCTAAGATTATGTCATCAACAAGGGTGGCAGTATCGTGCGCTGGTTAATGGTCACACTCTAGAAAATCAACTTTTTGCAACAGGAGCCTAATATGGGACTTTTAAGCGGACTAATGGGTAATGCCAGTGAAGTGGACGGTGAGGAGCTGGAAACCCTGCTCGAAGAAATTCTTGCCCCGGGAGAGAATCTGGAAAAAGCGTACAAGGTGATCCGCGATTTATTCTTGTTTACCAACAAGCGCTTAATCTTGGTGGACAAACAAGGTATGACAGGGTCAAAAATGGAAGTGTTGAGCATTCCTTACGGCAAAATTACTAAATTCAGTAAAGAAAGCGCCGGTCACTTCGATATGGATGCGGAGCTGAAAATCTGGATTGGCTCGGATAAGGAGCCGTTGACGAAAAACTTCAAGGCTGGCGACAACATTAATGAGGTTTATCGAATATTGTCACGCTATGCTTTGTAAGAATTTGTACCCATATCTAACAATCCCTAACATTTAATTAAAACAATCAAATGGTTAGTTAAGTTATAATTCAGTTCAGCGGCGCTAGAGTGGCGCTGCTTTATTTAGATATAGGGAAATCTATTATGAAAAAACTAACTGTTGCCATCGCATCTGTACTTTTCTCAGGCGCTGCATTCGCCCAGTCTTATCAGTCGATCACCGACCTTGAATACGTTAACTTCGACTCTGATGACTTTGTTTCTTTAAGCTCTAAGTACTATTTCGCGCCTAAGCAAGTACTTGGCCCGTTGGATCAGTTTGAATACATCAACAAAACCACCAATGTATACGGCGGTCTTGCTGATAGTGACTTCGCCACTAGCTACAATGTAGGCGGTGAGTACTTCTACAACAGCTTTGTATTTGGCGCGTCATATAACACAACAGACTACGATGATTTCGGTGACATCGATGGTTATACACTAAGCCTAGGTTACCTGGTAAACGACAACTTGTTGTTCAAAGTTGAACGTGAAGATTATGAACAGGCAAGCGACGTTTTCTACTTTTCAGGTCAATACAATCACGCGCTAAACGCCACCGATTACATCGGTTTCACTGCAAAAATTGATGACGGATTCGATCATCGTGAAGTAAGTGCAAAATACTTTAAAGACCTGCAGCACGGTAACTACCTAACGGTTGAAGGGACATTTATCGATATTGAAGATGGAGACAGCTACTGGCAACTTGGCTCTAGCTACTACTTCAGCAAAGCAACTTCGGCATTCGTTGAGTTTGATGAAGAAGACAACTACGGTTTTGGTGCTAAGCACTTCTTCACTACTAACTTTGCTGTGACTGCTGGTTATGGTAACAACTGGGATGACTCAGGCCTAGATCAGTACTACCTAAAAGCCACGGCGCAGTTCTAATCTGCTTCGCTTTAGGAATAAAAAAAGCCGCGATTATCGCGGCTTTTTTGTTTTCAACCTTTGGTTAGAAAATTACCAGCCGCACTGACGGCCTTTGTTTTGCTCATCAAGGTAAGCTTGAAGCGGGGCAAAGTAATCCAGGATGGCGGTGGCATCCATTTCTTCTTTACCCGTCACGCTGGCCAGGGCTTCTTGCCATGGGCGGCTTGAACCCATCTCTAGCATGGCGTTAAGCTTTTCACCGGCTTCTTTCGAGTTGTATACCGAACAGCGATGAATCGCTTCTTCGTTACCGGCGATTTCACACAGGCTACGGTGGAAGTCGAACTGCAGAATATGCGCTAGGAAATAACGCGTGTATGGCGTATTGCCTGGTACATGGTATTTCGCACCGGGATCAAAGTCGGCTTCAGAGCGGGCGATAGGCGCTTGTACACCTTGATACTTCTCACGCAGATCCCACCAGGCTTGGTTATAGTTCTCAGGAGTAATTTCACCTGAGAATACCTGCCAGCGCCATTGGTCAACGAGCAGACCGAAAGGAATAAAGGCTACTTTATCCAATGCCATCTTCATCAGCAGGCCGATGTCTTTTGACTCATCCGGCACTTCATCAAGCAGGCCGATTTCTTTTAGGTAAGCCGGAGTCACAGACAGGGCTATGGTGTCGCCAATGGCCTCATGGAAACCATCGTTGGCGCTTTCCTGATAATAAAGCGGCTGCGTGTTGTAGGCTCTCTGGTAGAAATTGTGGCCCAGTTCGTGGTGAATAACAGAGAACTCTTCACCGGTGCGCTGGATACACATCTTAATACGCAGATCGTCCTTGCTGTCGATGTTCCAGGCCGAGGCATGACATTGCACATCACGGTCCTGAGGCTTAGTGAACAAGGAGCGCTCGTAGAAGGTTTGTGGTAGCGGTGCAAAGCCCATAGAAGTGAAGAACTTCTCAGCGCCTTTGACCATCTTGATCTCGTCATAGTTATGCTTGGCGAGCAGTTCGGTAACATCATAACCAGGATCGGCATTTTCCGGGGCGACCACGTCATAAATGTTACCCCAGGTTTGCGCCCACATATTACCTAGCAGGTGAGCCGGGATAGGTTGATCTTGCGGTACCTTGTCTTCGCCGTATTTTTCGCCCAATTTGGCGCGCACATGGCAGTGCAGTGAATCATAAAGCGGTTTTACCTGACCCCAGATGCGATCTAGCTCTTTGGCGAAGTCATCGGCTGGCATATCGTATTTGCTGCGCCACATGGCGCCGGTGTCGGCATAACCCAACTCCTGTGCACCTTCATTGGTAAGTGCTACTTGCTGCTCGTAAAGCGGGCGCATGGGTTTAGACACTTGGCGCCAGCCCTGCCATAAGTCCAGCAGTTCGTTGTAATCACGGCTGGTGGCCATGGTGGCGGTCATCTCGCCCAGGCTTAAACAGGTACCGTCTTCTTTACAATATTTACCTTTACCGTATAAACCGCCTAACTCGGCAACCAACTGAGAAAGTTTGGCTGTTTTCTCGGCATCCTGAGGTGCAGGCAGAGTTAAAGCAAGCTTAAGCTTGTCGAGCTTACGACGGGCATCATAATCAAGTTCCAAGCTGTCAAACTTAGCCGCTTCGTTGGCAAGACGCACCACGGTTTCGGTCATCTTGCGGTTTACTTCGGCAGAAAGCTCGGCGGTATCATGAGTAATAAAGTTGGCGTAAATCCACTCGGCACGGCTTGACTCAAGATATAGGGCGGCTAGGTCTTGCTCGGTTTTATCTAAGAAACGCTGAGCATCGGCAACACTCACCTGGGTTTTAGCAACACCTTGTTGTTTTGTTTCTGCGGTGTTGGCATCCGAGCAGGCAGTTAGGCCGAGCGCCGCGCAGACAACCAAGGCGCTTAGGCTTGGTTTAAATGGCAAATTGGTCATGAAGATTCCTCTTGTTGTTAGACCCGGGTTAAATATCCCGGTTAAAGCAGCAGAATAATAGCAGTGCGCTGCGAATTGGTACAATGCAGATGTCGCAAATGATTGTAAATCTTGATAGTTCGTCCATACTGAGGGCTAAGATCGAGTATCAAGGAACAAAGCAATGAGTTGGTTATTTATCCTTATTTTGGTCGCCATTATTGTGGTGTTTGGGGTGCGTGATATTCGCATGAATATTATTACCCGGCCGTTGTTTAAATGGTTTAAAAATGCATTGCCGCCGCTGTCGCAAACCGAGCGTGATGCTATGGAAGCGGGGGATATCTGGTGGGATGGCGAGCTTTTTCGCGGCAATCCCAACTGGCATACCCTGCATCAATACGCAACCACCATATTAAGCAGCGAAGAGCGTGAGTTTATCGACAATCAGGTGGCTACCTTGTGCAGCATGCTTGATGACGAAGAGATCACCCGGAATCAGGATTTAAGCGAGCCCGTCTGGCAATACCTTAAAGACCAAGGCTTTTTTGCTTTGATAATTCCTAAAGAGCACGGTGGTCATGAATTTTCGGCCTTAGCAAACTCCACCATAGTGGCGAAAATTGCCACTAAGAGCTTAAGTGCGGCGGTAACCGTGATGGTGCCCAATAGTTTGGGCCCGGCTGAGTTGTTATTGCACTATGGTACTTTGGAGCAGCAAAACCTTTGGCTTCCTAAGCTGGCCAAGGGCGAAGAATTGCCTTGCTTTGCGCTAACCGCACCGGATGCGGGCTCCGATGCCGGCGCCATCCCGGATACGGGCATCGTTTGTAAGGGCGAATACCAGGGGGAGGAAGTACTGGGTTTAAGACTCAACTGGTCAAAACGCTATATAACTCTGGCGCCTAAAGCCACGGTGCTTGGCCTGGCATTTAAGATGTTCGACCCAGATGGCCTATTGGGGCACACCAAGAATATCGGTATCACCTGCGCCCTGATCCCCACGGATCACCCCGGGGTGAATACGGGTATGCGTCATAAGCCCATGAATATGGGGTTCCTTAACGGCACCACCACGGGTGAAGATGTATTTATTCCCCTTGACTGGATTATCGGTGGTGAAGTGCAGGCCGGTAATGGCTGGCGTATGCTGGTCGAGTGTTTATCAGCGGGGCGGGGCATTTCCTTACCCGCGCTTAGTACCGCAACCGGACATTTAAGTGCCCGCACAAGTGGTGCTTATGCGGCGCTGCGCCAACAATTTGGTGTGGCCATTGGCGAGTTTGAAGGCGTACAGGAAGCCCTTGCGCGTATCGGTGGCTTAACCTATCAGCTTGAGGCCACCCGGGTGCTAACTGCCACGGCCATAGATCAAAAACTGAGCCCCGCTGTGATCACTGCTATCGCCAAATACCATATGACGGAAATGGGTCGCCAGGTGATCAATGATGCCTTGGATATTCATGCCGGCAAGGGCATTCAAATGGGACCCTCGAATTATTTGGCACACTGCTATATGGGCACGCCAGTTTCGATCACAGTTGAGGGCGCGAATATTCTCACGCGTAACCTGATGATTTTCGGTCAGGGTGCCATTCGCTGTCACCCTTATGTGCTCGATGAAATGGCGGCCGCCGCACATGAGGATGGCGAAAAAGGGGTGAAGGAATTTGATCCTCTCTTGTGTCAGCATATCCTCTATAGCGCGAACAATGGCGCCATGGCCTTTGTGCACGCCTTGACTTGTAGCTACTTTGCCCGTACCCCCGTAGGTGGTGCCACAGCACATTACTATCGTTATCTTGGCCGTTTCTCTAGAGCCTTGGCGTTTTGTTCTGACATCGCCATGCTGCGCTTTGGTGGCGAGCTTAAGCGCAAAGAAATGCTTTCGGCCCGTTTGGGTGATGTATTAAGTCACCTTTATCTTGCTTCTGCTGTGCTGAAGCGTTTTGAAGACGAAGGGCATCAGCATGCTGACCTGCCTTTTGTGCAATATTCGGTAGAACGTAACCTGTATCTGTGCGCCAAGGCCTTTGACGAGTTCATCACTAATGTTGGTGGCTTAGCGCTACGTAGCCTGTTACGTCTGGTGGTGTTCCCCTTAGGCAATCACTTTAAAATGCCAAAAGACGAGGTTGCTAGAGCCGTGGCCAAGCACATGACTCAAATAGGTGTAGTGCGCGAGCGCTTAACCCACTTGTGCGTGGTTGATGAAAAAAATGGCACTGGCGTGCTTGAAGCGGCACTCGAAGCCCAGCATCAAGCTGCATCTGCTTACAAAGCACTGAATAAACTTAAACGCGACAAAGAGATCCGCGGGTTAACTCTGGCCGAGCTTATTGAGGATGCAAAAGAAAAAGAGAAGATCACCGAGGAGCAATATAATTTGTTATCCAAGGCTGAGGAATTAAGGCAAAAAGTGATAGCCGTCGATGTTTTTGACGCCGATGAGTTTGCCTAGCCAAGTTCAATAACTACTAAAAAGGGCCACTAGGCCCTTTTTTAATGTCCGGCTCAGATTTAGCCGCTGTAGGATATTAGCCCGAATCACAAGCAAAGAAAAAGGCGCCTGAGCGCCTTTTAATTACGAATAAAGAATCATAAGCTGAGTTATTGTACTAACTCTTGGTCGCTAAATTCATCGGCAAACAGGGCACTAGATAGATAACGCTCAGCTGAGCTAGGTAAGATAACCACAATGTTTTTACCTGCGTTTTCAGGACGCTCGGCGATGCGCTTGGCAGCTACCACGGCAGCACCAGATGAAATACCCGCAAGGATACCTTCACGTTTCATCAGCTCATGGGCCATCTCCATGGATTCTTCATTACTGACTAGTTCAACGCCATCAAGCAATTCTAAATCCAGGTTGCCAGGAATAAAGCCGGCACCTATGCCCTGAATTTTATGGGGGCCCGGTTTTACCTCTTCACCGGCCATGGTTTGGCTGATCACTGGTGAGTCGCTTGGCTCAACGGCGATAGACTTAACATCCACGCCTTTTTCCTGCTTCAAGTAGCGGCTCACACCTGTGATGGTGCCGCCTGTGCCAACACCGGCAACAAAGAAATCAATCTTGCCATCTAGGGCATCATAGATTTCCGGGCCTGTGGTTTCGAAGTGAATCTTAGGGTTAGCTGGGTTTTCAAACTGTTGCAATAAAATATATTTTTCAGGGTTACTATCGCGAATTTCTTTGGCTTTCTCGATAGCGCCTTTCATGCCTTTGGCGCCGTCGGTAAGTACCAGGTTTGCACCTAATGCCTTCAACAGCTTACGACGCTCTAAGCTCATGGTGTTGGGCATGGTTAGGGTTAGCTTATAGCCACGAGATGCAGCAACAAAGGCCAGGGCGATACCTGTATTACCTGATGTCGGCTCGATCAATTCTTTGCCTTCGGTTAATTCGCCAGATTTTTCGGCTTCCCAAATCATTGACGCACCGATGCGGCATTTAACACTAAAGCTCGGGTTGCGAGCTTCGATTTTGGCGTAAACATTACCAGAGGTGACGCGGTTAAGTTTGACTAACGGGGTGTTTCCAATTGAAAGCGAATTATCTTCGTAAATCTTTGACATATTCAGTACCTAGCTAAATGTGACCGTATATTCGGTAATGCCTTCACTTTACTATTTGAAGCGCAAAACTAAAGGAAAGATTGGCTATATGATATAGCTAATCGGTTATAACAGCAGGGTATAAAAACAAAGTTTGATATTCCTGATGCTTTAATTTTATTCGCAGTTCCTTACCAGAAGGTGAAATAATTCTGGCGCATGCTAGGGCGTTTTGCCAGTTCTCTATATACATGAGTGGCATGCGTATAAGGCAGTTGTTTGTTCAATCCTTACTCATCCGATGCGTGATTGAACGGATTTATGCGTACATAAGTGTTAAAAGATGGTAAAACATCAGTATTGTTAAATTAGATTCTAATATTATGAAGCTTATTGTTAAATTGATAGCCGGCATCCTGTTGGGGATTGTTATTGGTGCCTTTGCTCCTGAATTGGTGGCGCGGGTGTTGTACACGGTAAAAGCCCTGATCGGCGAGCTGATTGGTTTTACCATTCCTTTGATCATCCTGTTTTACATTTGTTCAGGTATTGCCGGGTTGCCCCGTGGAGCCAATCACTTGTTGGGTAAAACCGTTGGGTTTGCCTATGGCTCAACGGTTATCGCCGGTACTTTGGCCACTTTAGTGATGATCTGGGCGGCGCCACACCTAAGCGGTAGCATCAGTTTTTCCGGCTCTGAAGAGAGCGCACTAAAAAGCTTTATTGATATTCAAATCCCACCCTTAATGGGTGTGATGACGGCTTTGGCCACCGCTTTTACCTTTGGTATAGCCATCAGCCAGCGCCAGTTAAGTGAGCTGCAAACGGTTGTTGACCAAGGCCGAGAAGTGATCGATGCCTTATTGGCCAAGGTGATCATTCCGGCGCTGCCTTTTTATATCGCCGGCGTCTTTGCCGATATGACGGTCGCCGGTACCGTGGCCTCGACCTTGCAAACCTTTGCTGTGGTATTGGCCATTGCATTGGTAATGCACTGGTTATGGCTGACCGTGTTGTATGTGGGCACGGGCATTTTGCTTGGCCGCTCTCCGCTAGAACTAATTAAAAACATGTTGCCTGCGTATTTTACCGCCTTGGGTACCATGTCCAGTGCAGCCACTATTCCTGTGTCCTTGCAGGCAAGTAAAAACAATGGCGTAAAAGAAAATATTGCCAACTTCAGCGTGCCCCTGTGTGCCACCATTCACCTGTCCGGTTCGACTATTACCATAGTGACCTGTGCCATGGCAGTGATGGCCTTGTCGCCGGGTATGAGCGTTGGTAGTTTAACCGAGATGCTGCCCTTTGTGTTTATGCTAGGCATAGTGATGATCGCGGCTCCTGGCGCTCCTGGTGGTGCTGTGATGTCGGCCTTGGGTCTGCTAACTAGCATGTTGGGCTTTAATGATGCGGCAATTGCGCTTATGATCGCCTTGTATTTAGCTCAAGACAGTTTTGGTACCGCTTGTAATGTTACCGGTGATGGCATCATAGCATTGTGGGTCGACCGTTTTTCTGTTAAAACAGAGGCTTGAGTAAGGTGTTTACAGGTACGCTCGGGTAACAAGGAATTACTTGAGCGTAACTAAAGAGGGTAATCCTGTTGATTAATGTATTACTTGTAGATGATCACGAACTGGTACGTACAGGAATTAAACGTATTCTTGACGATGTTCGTGGCTTTAAGGTGATAGGCGAAGCTAAAACCGGTGAAGAAGCGGTGCAGTTTTGCCGTCAGAATGAGCCGGATATCGTCTTGATGGATATGAATATGCCCGGTATTGGTGGCCTGGAAGCGACCAAGAAGATCTGCCGGTATTGCCCCGATGTAAAGGTCATCGTATTGACCGTACACTGTGAAGATCCTTTCCCTAGCAAAGTGATGCAAATAGGTGCCCATGGTTATCTCACTAAGGGCGCCGGCTCGGAAGAAGTGATCCAAGCCATTCGCTCCGTGAATGCCGGTCAGCGCTACATTGCTCCGGAAATCGCCCAGCAGATAGCTTTGGCCAAGTTTAGTGGTCGTACCGATGAGAGCCCTTTCCAGACTCTGTCCGATCGTGAACTGCAAATTATGCTGATGATCACTAAGGGTGATAAGGCGCAAAGCATTGCCGAGCAGCTGAATCTGAGTTCGAAAACAGTCAACAGTTATCGTTATCGAATTTTCGAAAAGCTTGCGGTGAACGGCGACGTAGAGCTGACACATTTGGCTATCCGCCATAAAATGATCGATATTGATAGCGATCACTGATCAAACCTTATGACCTTTGCTGCTGACCAGTTTCTTAAAACGGTCTCTGAAGAACCCGGCGTATACCGTATGCTCGACAAAGAAGAGCAGGTGATATACGTCGGCAAAGCTAAAAATCTAAAAAAACGCCTTTCCAGTTATTTTCGTAAAACCGGTTTAGATACTAAGACACAGGTCTTGGTGAGTAATATCTGTGATATCCAGGTAACTCTGACTAACACCGAAACCGAGGCCTTGCTGCTCGAAAATAACCTGATCAAAAAGTATCAGCCGCGTTATAACATCCTGCTGCGTGACGATAAGTCTTACCCTTATATTCTGTTGACTAAGCACCAGCACCCTCGTTTAGCTTTCCACCGTGGCGCCCGTAAAATTCAGGGCGAATATTTTGGTCCTTTTCCCAGTAGCAGCGCGGTGTCCGACAGCTTACGCTTAATGCAAAAGCTGTTTCCGGTGCGTCAGTGCGAGGATAGTTACTATAAAGCGCGCAGTCGTCCTTGTTTACAGTATCAGTTAAAACGCTGTAGTGCCCCTTGCGTGGGTAAGGTTAGTGATGAAGATTACGATGCTCAGGTAAACTTTGTGCGCAAGTTTTTGGGCGGCAAATCCCAAGAGGTGATCGCCGAGCTGGTAGCAAAAATGGAGCAGGCCAGCGAGGAGTTGGCGTTTGAGAAGGCAGCCAAATATCGCGACCAAATCCAGCTGCTGCGTAAGGTGCAGGAGCAACAATCGGTATCGGGTAAGCATGCCGAGCTCGACGCCATAGGTTATTACTCCCATAATGGCTTGATCGCCATACATATTCTTATGGTGCGCGATCATAAGGTGCTGGGCAGCAAGACTCTGTTTCCTAAGGTACCTAAAAACAGCAGCGACGATGAAGTGCTCACCTCTTTTATTGCTCAATACTACTGCACACCGGGAGCCAGTGGACGCATCGCCAAGGAGCTGATCTTACCCTTTGCCATTGATGAGCAAGCCGAATTGGCAGCGGCCATGAGTGAGCTAAAATCGGCAGCGGTCAAGCTGGTGACGGTGCAAAGGGGGGAGCGTGCACAATACCTGCAACTGGCAAATAAAAATGCCCGTAGTAGCCTGGAGGTGAAACAAAGCACCCAGGATTCCATCAATAAACGCTATGCGCTGTTAAAAGATGCGTTGAATCTAGATGATATTAGCCGCATGGAATGTTTCGATATCAGCCATACCATGGGGGAGAACACGGTTGCCTCTTGTGTGGTGTTTGACGCCCAAGGGCCAAATAAGTCCCAATATCGGCGTTTTAATGTAACCGATATCACCCCTGGGGATGACTATGCGGCCATGGCATTTGCTTTGAAAAAGCGTTATTCCAAGCTGGTGGATGAAACCAAGATCCCCGACGTGATTTTTATCGACGGCGGTAAAGGGCAGTTAAATCAGGCGGTTGAATTTTTTAGTGATTGGCCCTTTGAAAAAGAGCCCTTATTGGTTGGGGTGGCCAAAGGCACCAGCCGAAAGCCAGGCCTAGAAACCTTGTTGATCGATGCCGGGCGTAAAACAGTGAATTTAAGTAGTGATTCGCCTGCGCTGCATCTGATCCAGCATATACGGGATGAGTCCCACCGATTTGCCATTGCTGGGCATCGCAACAAGCGCCAGAAACAGCGTAACCGCTCGGTGCTAGAAGAAATCAGTGGCGTGGGCCAAAAACGACGCCAGGCGCTGCTCAAATACCTAGGAGGAATGCAGGGAGTTAAGAATGCAACGAGGGAGCAGTTGAGCCAAGCTCCGGGGATCAGCCAGGCCATGGCTGAAAAGATATTTAACCATTTGCATGACAAGGCATAGCCCTTCGTGCGAATATTAAAAAAAAGAAGACGCTGCTAGTAGTTATGTGGAACATTCCCAATACGTTAACAACCTTTAGGTTGTGCCTTATTCCAATTTTTTTAGTTATTTTTTATTTACCTTATCAATGGGCGTTTTTCGCAGCGGCATTTGTATTTTGGTTGGCGTCGATCACGGATATTCTCGATGGCTATCTGGCGCGACGCTTAAATCAGTCGACTCCCTTTGGTGCCTTTTTGGATCCTGTAGCCGATAAGGTCATGGTCAGTGTTGCTTTGGTGTTACTGGTTAGTCATTATCAGAGTTTATGGATGACGGTGCCGGCGATCATCATTGTTTCTCGGGAAATCGTCATTTCCGCATTGCGTGAATGGATGGCCGAACAGGGTAAGCGGGGTCAAGTGGCCGTATCCCAGCTAGGGAAAATTAAAACCGCCGCTCAGATGTTAGCCATTATCGGCTTGATTTGGCAGTTCCAGCCCTGGATGGTGAGTTTAAGCTATGTGTTGTTATACATTGCTACCTTGTTGACCTTTGGTTCTATGGTGCAATATTTAATGGCAGCACGTCATAGTTTACTGGCCGATAACGGCTAAATGTATAATTACACACCGTTTTAGATAAAAATTAAGCAAACGATTCAAAACTGATATTTTTTGTATTGACGCGTTTAATAATCTCTGTAGAATGCGTCGGTGTTGAGAGGGCGCTAGCCCAATCAAAGTAAACGAAAAGCCAAGCTTTTCGTGCAGTGAGAATGTCTCACTGTAGGATGCGAGTATAGCTCAGCTGGTAGAGCGCAACCTTGCCAAGGTTGAGGTCACGAGTTCGAACCTCGTTACTCGCTCCAATCTTTGATGGCGGAATGGCAGAGTGGCCATGCAGCGGATTGCAAATCCGTCCACCTCGGTTCGACTCCGGGTTCCGCCTCCATTTTCTCAACACTATCCACATGCGCAAGCAACCCGATGCCCGGGTGGTGGAATTGGTAGACACAAGGGATTTAAAATCCCTCGCTGGTAACAGCGTGCCGGTTCAAGTCCGGCCCCGGGCACCATTT